>CABUBX010000141.1 GCA_902489925.1 uncultured Lachnospiraceae bacterium
TCTCATTTCCCTCGCTTCACCACTCATTGTGTGTATATCATATCACAAAAAATATATGAATACAATATTTTTTTGAAAATAAAAAGCAGGAAACACAATGGCTGCCACTGCGTTTCTTGCTTCCTGCTCAATATTCCATCATATCCTCAATAAATATCCCATAGCCTTTTGTCGGGTCGTTGACAAATACATGTGTTACCGCCCCCACAAGCTTCCCATTCTGTATAATAGGCGAACCGCTCATTCCCTGTATGATTCCGCCTGTCGTCTGCAACAGCCGCTCATCCGTTATTTGCACGACAAAATCTTTATTGCCGCCTCTGCTGTTATAATCAATACCGATAATTTTTATATGATATGTGCCTGCTTTTCCATGAAGCTGACACAGCATCACGGCATCACCGACTTTAAGTTCACTTTTTTCACCTGCCGGAAGCGCTTTTTTTTCATCATATGCGTATTGCTCTGAAATCAGCCGCCCGTAGATGCCTGCATCAGTATTTTTATATACAACACCAAACTGTCTGCTTTTTCCGTAAATGATATTGCCGACCATCTCGCCCGGATTTCCGTTTTTTCCCTTTACAAGGGCGTATACGCTCGAAGGATATAAGCCGCCCGCACTCATGTCTACAAGCCCGCCCGTGTCCACATCCGTGATTCCGTGTCCAAGCGCCGCGAAGTGATTATTTTCATCGACAAAGCTCAATGTTCCTATGCCCTGCGTATCATCGCGCACCCATATTCCCGTTTTATAATCGCCATCCTTTGTTTTTACGGGCTTTACACTCGTTTTTCTTTCTTCTCCGTCTCTTAAAACAACCAACTCCAGCGCCTCATCCTTTTTAAGACGAATCGCTTCTGTCATCTGCGCGGCTGTATTTACCGCCTTTCCATTCACAGAAATAATATAATCACCTTCCGTCACCGCATTTTCCGACGGTGAAACGACATTTCCGCCGCCGTCTGTGACCTCGGCTGTGCCAAGCACAAGCAGTCCCTTTGTCTGTATATGAATACCGACAGCCACACCTACAGGCATCAGCCGCCTTTCCCGCACATCCACACTTTTTGCCTGACCGACCGGAACATAACTGCCAAAGCCATCAAACCGGCTCATCCATGATAAGCCAAGCACAGCGCTCAATATAAAGGTGCCCATCAACTTTCCTTTTGCATTTCCTTTGATTTTCCTTCTCATCTGTCTCACCCTGTCATCATTAAAATGTATTTTTTGCTTTCTTAAATCAAAAAGAGAGCATATACGTCATGTATATCCTCTCTTAGTATGTGAGCCTTCCGCTCATTCCAAACAGTATTTTTTTGTATTCTGTGCCAATGATTTCATCTCACGGGCATTTAAAAGCACCGTATCTGTCACTGCCACACCACCGAGCAGCCGCGCAATCTCCTGTACCGAAGCCTCATCCGACAATTTTTTAATTTCAGTTAAAGTATGGTCTGCCACATTTTTCTTTTCAATCATATAATGGGCATCTGCCATGGAGGCAATCTGTGGCAAATGCGTAATGCAGATGACCTGATGCTTCCCGGCAATCACAGACAGCCGTTCAGATACCTTCTGTGCGGTCCGCCCGCTGATGCCCGCATCAATTTCATCAAAAATCAATGTTTCCACTGCATCGGCATCGGCAAGTACTGATTTAACCGCAAGCATTACTCTTGAAAGCTCGCCGCCGGAGGCAACCTCGCCAAGCGGCTTTAAATCCTCGCCGGGATTTGTGGAAATCACAAATTCAGCCTCATCAATACCGTTGCTGCCTGCATTTTCAAGTGTGTAAAACCGCATATCAAAACGGACGTCTAAAAAGTTAAGTTCCTTTAATGCTTCAAGAATCAAAGAGGACAACTTTTTCCCTGCCGCCTGACGTATCTCTGAAACTTTTTTTGCAAGCTGCATATAAGTTTTGCCTGCCGCTTTAAAATCTGCCCGAAGCTTATGAAGATATTCCTCATAATGCTCAAGCTGCTCTAATTCCTGCTGTTTTTGTTCTTTATAGTCTAAAATCTCTCTGATTGTCTGTCCGTACTTTGTCTTCAGTGTATTTATCATGTCAAGCCGCTGTTCTGTTTCTCTGAAAGCCTCGTCATCAAAGGTAAGCGCATCAATATATCCGGCCATCTCCCGATTAAAATCATTGAGAAGATTGTCTGCATCATAAAGCTGTGCCTTCATTCCCGATATCGTTTCATCGTAGTCTTCAACCGAAGAAAGCTCTCTAAGCGCCCTGCTGACAGCCTCAGACGCTTCATTCGCACAGAGGGCATAGGCACTGCCCGCGCTCTCCATAATCTTGCGGCTGTGACTCATTTTTTTATACTGAGCAGCCAGCAAATCATCCTCGCCCTCTGTCAAGGCTGCATCTTCAATTTCCTGAATCACATATTCGAGAAATATCTGCTCTTTCTTGCGCTGTTCACTGTCTGTCACAGCATTTTTCAGCTCTCTTTCAAAAGCTTTATATTTTTCAAAAGCTTCTGCCATCTCTTTTTTTAATGTTCCCAGTTTTTCTTTTGAAAATTCATCAAGAATTTCCAAATGTTTACTTTTATACAACAGCGACTGGTGTTCATGCTGACCGTGAATGTCAATCAGCATTGATGCAATTTCTTTGACTGTTTTGACGGAAACAATTTCGCCGTTGATGCGACTGACACTTCTTGACGGCGACATCCGACGGGATATTGCCACAGTACCGTCCTCCTGCGGAATTTCAAGCTTTGCAAGAGCTTTTGCCGCATCGGAATTTTCATCAATATTAAAAAACAATTCCACCAGGGCATAGTCTGCCCCTTTTCTAATCATATCCTTTGGCATCTTTTTTCCGAGTGCCAAATTAATTGAGCCGATAATAATTGATTTTCCCGCACCGGTTTCACCTGTCAAAATATTCAAATGCTCTTGAAAATCAACCTCAATCTCGTCAATAAGCGCAAGATTTTTAACATGAATTGCTGAAAGCATATATACGCCCTTCTATGAAAACTTAATAATTTTATTAATGAGTGCCATGACTCTATATGTATCTTCTTCACTGTGAATCGCACACATAATTGTATCATCTCCTGCAATACAGCCGACAAGTCCCGGAATTTCCATATGGTCCAGCGCTGTAGCTACAGCCATTGCCATCCCTGTCACTGTTTTTATCACAACTAGATTTGTAGCCACGGCATTGGAAACGAAACCGTCCTTCAAGACCCTTGTATACTTATTCGTCATTTCACTGTCCGGACTGACAATGACGGCATACTTTTGTGCTTTTACCGTTCCCGGCACTTTTGCAAGCTTTAACTCACGTATATCGCGCGACACCGTTGCCTGTGTTACCGCAAAACCGGCCTCATTCAGTTTTTCGGCAAGTTCCTCCTGCGTCTCGATTTCACTGTTTCCAATAAGTTCTATAATCTTTGCATGTCTTTTCGCCTTCATTTTTTATCACACCTCTATACTTCCTTAACATTCCCGATTTTATTTCTCAGGATTTCATAAAAGTTACTCTTTTTAAGCTGTATGATTCTGATACATTGCGCTGCCCGCCGGATTTCTACTTTGTCGTTAGATTCAAGGTGTACAGCGGTCTGTCCGTCGTAGGTCACAAGTGCCTCCTCTTTTTGGGTTTTTCGCCGCCTTCCGATTTCTATCGTGACCTTTTCATCACCTGAAACAACAATGCTTCTTGCGGTCAATGAATGCGGACAGATTGGCGTAACAACCATAACCTCATTTTTAGGATAAACTACCGGTCCCCCAGCCGATAAATTATATCCCGTTGAGCCGGCCGGCGTTGACACGATGACACCGTCAGCCGCATAAATATCTACAAGGCTGTCATTTATCCACAATCTCAGCTCTACAAGTCTTGAAAACCCTGTTCTGCTGACAACAATATCATTGACAGCGCCTGCCGATGCCGTCAGTCTGTCATTGTGATAAACATTTCCCGAAATCATCATCCGAGGCTCAACTTCATAATCATCATTCATCAGACAGTCTATTGCTTCAAAAATATCTTCTTTTTCGACGGAAGTCAAAAAGCCCAATGTGCCCAAATTAATTCCTAAAAACGGCACATTGCAGTTCACATACTGGCGCGCTGTCTGTATAAATGTACCGTCGCCTCCGAGAATCAGAATAACGTCCATATCCTTAAATACAGTCCAGTCCGTTGCCCATACTTTCTGATGGACATCCAGATATTCACATATGGACTTTGTCACTGTCATCCCGATATCCTTTTCCGCATTTGTCACAATTCCGAATTTTTCCATCGCCAGCCCATCCTATAAAGCTTCATGCGCCTGATTGACAACATCTGCCGTCACTACAGGCACATTGTCATAAATTGTACCGTCATTATGATTTTGGATATACAAAAGATATTCAATATTGCCCTCCGGCCCTTTAATCGGTGAAAAGTCAAGATTAAGCACTTCAAACCCGATACTGACAACATGGGCAATAATCATATCAATAACTTCCATATGAACCGCTTTATCCCGGACAACACCTTTTTTTCCTACCTTTTCGCGGCCCGCTTCAAACTGGGGCTTAATCAGACATACCATCTTCCCCTCCGGCGTAAGCAAAGTCTTTGCCACCGGAAGCACCTTTTTCAGTGAAATAAAAGAGACATCCACTGACGCAAAATCAATAGGCTCGCCGATATCCTCCGTTGTCACATAACGGATATTTGTACGTTCCATGCAAACGACCCGTTCATCCTGTCTGAGCTTCCAGTCAAGCTGTCCGTGTCCTACATCCACAGCAAAAACCTTTACCGCACCATTTTGAAGCATACAGTCGGTAAAGCCGCCTGTCGATGAACCGATATCCATACAGACACAGCCTTCGACATTCACGCCAAAATTAGTCATCGCTTTTTCAAGCTTTAAGCCGCCCCGGCTCACATACTTTAATGTATGGCCTTTAATCTCTATTTTTGCCTTTTCCTCATGAAACATCGTTCCGGCCTTATCCTCGCGCTCGCCATTGACAAATACGTTTCCTGTCATTATCATAGCCTTCGCTTTTTCTCTCGATGCAGCCAGTCCCTGCTTCACTAAAAGTACATCAAGTCTTTCTTTCATCCAATCTCCTCTTTACTGCTTTTAAGTCCGTCAAGTATACGCCTTGCAACAGACGCCTCATCCAGCCCAAGTTCTTTTTTCAGTTCATCCACATTGCCGTGCTCAACAAATATATCCGGTATGCCAAGACTTAAAACCTTT
>CABUBX010000142.1 GCA_902489925.1 uncultured Lachnospiraceae bacterium
TTATCATATAGTTTCCACAGTCTACCGCCAAAATCAACAAGAAATTCCGCATATAAATACGCATTTTCAAGAACGGCAACACGGACATCAGTTTCCTTTTCCTCGCTATATAAATTCTGCTGAGTGTAGGGATAAGATGTTTCTCTATAACCATAATTGATGTAAAGTCCCTCATAATCTGTTATGGTGGAGGCAAAACTTTTTTCCTCTCTATCGGCAGAAAGTGTGGGCATATTTCCGCTGTCAATAAAGCTTGAGACTCTGTATTCTTTCGTTAAAAATTTAGGCATATTTATCTCCTGAAAATTGTAATTACATGATTCCGTATTTTGTAAAGGCTTCTTTTGCAGACATGCCGTCTCTGATTGCGTTGCCTACTGTCTTTTCGCCTGTCGCTTTTTCATAGGCTTTTTCAATAACTTCTTTTTCAACCTCCTGCGGAATAATCACGGCTCCATCCAGGTCACCGAAAACGATATCACCGGGATTTACCTTTACGCCGTCAATTTCAATAGGCACTCTATAGGCAACAACCTTACCTCTGGGCGCTTGGTCCTGAGAATATCTGCCGTAGGAAAAGCAGGGAAAATGAATAGCCAAAATGCCCTTTGTATCTCTGTGAAAGCCGTTTACTACCGCTCCTGCCGAGCCAAGATGCTTCATTCTTGTGCACATAATCTCGCCAACAAGCGCATAGTCGGGCGAAGCACCCGAGCAGATATACACCTCATTTTTCTTTAAATCATCAAGTGCGTCAAGCATTAAACCGAAGGGCTGATTGAAAAGAGGACTGTTTTTCATTTCATCAGTCAGATTGTCAATATCACATTCTGCGACGGGCATTGCCCTGCCTGCAACAATCATATTTTCGCTCATCGGCTGAATTTTCTGCGGTAAAAACTGATGATAATAATGCATTGTATCAAGTATGTCTCCTACAACAGCGGTATAAAGCTCGGTTTTCATGATTTCAAATAGTTCGTCATCGTTTGCCCAACTAATCATATTTATTCTCCTATTCAATAACCGCACCCTCCGAGGCGGATTTGCTGTATTTTTTATATCTGCTTAAAACGCCGCTCGGCACACCTTTTTCAATCGGTTTTAAAACTGATTTTCTTTTTTCAATTTCTTCATCACTGACAAGCAGAGATATTTTTTTATTCGGAATATCTATCAAAATTTCATCATCGTTTTGTACTGTTGCAATGCTTCCAAACTCGCTTGCCTCAGGTGAAATATGGCCTACAAAGCAGCCTCTGTTTGAACCTGAAAAACGACCGTCTGTTATAAGAGCACAACTGTCACTCAGCCCCATACCCTCCAAGGATTTCATAGGACGGTACATTTCAGGCATACCCGGACCGCCTTTAGGGCCCTCATATGCAAGCACCAAAACCGTATTTTCTTTGATATCACCGTTTAAAATTGCGTCAACCGCATCGTCCTCGCTGACAAAAACTTTTGCCTTGCCCGTAAAGGTCATCAGATGATCAGGCACAGCCGCAGGCTTAACGATTGAACCACTAGGAGCTAAATTACCGTAAAGCACAGCAACACCGCCGTTATCTGCAAAAGGCTTTTCAAAACTGCGAATAACCTCTCGCCTTGATGCTTTTAAAAAGGCCTTTAGATTTTCGCCCATTGCTTTGCCTGTTACGGTTATGCAATCATTATTTAAAATATTTTTAAGCTCAAGCATAACAGCGGGAACTCCCCCTGCATCATAAAAATCCACAACATCATATTCTGAAGCAGGATAAACGGATGCAATTTGCGGTGTTGTACTGCTCAAGCGGCCAAATTCGGACAATGGTAAATTGCCAAGCCCTGCCTCGTGATAAATTGCCTGCAAATGAAGAATTGCATTTGTTGAACCGCCGATTGCCATAAGCACACGAATTGCGTTTTCAAAGGCAGGCTTTGTCATAATATCCCTCGGGGTAATATTTTCATCAACAAGCTTCATGATCGCTTTGCCTGTATCAAAAGCAATTCTGCTTCTTTGGGCTGACACGGCAGGTATCATTGCACAGCCAGGAAGGGACATTCCCAAAGCCTCGGCAATACAGCCCATTGTATTTGCCGTGCCGAGCATTGCACAGGAGCCTGCACAGGGCTCGGCTATATTTTCAATATACCTAAATTCCTGCTCGTCAATCTTGCCCTGCTTTTTCCAGCCAACCGCTTCGGTAACAATATTTCCGTCATAATGTTTACCCTTGTACTCGGCAGGATACATAGGTCCGCCGTTAAGGAAAATTGCAGGTATATTAAGCCTTGCAGCCGCCATAAGCATACCCGGTACAATTTTATCGCATGATCCCATAAGTACCATTGCGTCAAATTTATGAGCCATAACCATACATTCAACCGAGTCTGCAATAACATCTCTTGACGGCAGGCAGTATCTCATACCGATATGTCCCTCGGCAATACCGTCGCAGGGTGCAATGGTTGAAAAGGTCATTGCCGTTCCGCCGGAAGCTTCAATGCCCTTTTGCACCCGCTCACTTAAAATATTCAAATTAAAATGCCCCGGTGTTGCGTTTGTGTATGAATTAACAACTGCTACCAAAGGCTTTGATAAGACTTCGTCAGTAAATCCCATCGATTTATACAGCGCTCTTTTTAAAGCACCCTGATCGCCCTGTAAAAGTGAATTATAATATTCCATATTTTTACCTATTCAAAATCATTTGCCGCAGTAACGGGCAAAGTTGCACCGCCGTCAATGGTGAGCATTGAGCCTGTCATATAAGCCGCCTCATCGGATATAAGATAAAGCACACCTGCTGCAATTTCCTTCGTTGTTGCAAAACGGCGCATGGGTAATTTTTTAGCCGCTTCAAGCCTAATATCGCCCTTTTGCCAACCAACATCCGTATACCCCGGTGCAATGGCAACCATACGGATGTTATAGGGTATAAGTTCCATTGCGGCATTTTTTGTAAACTTGGCAACTGCCGCTTTTGTGGGGGCATAAATTGTTGCACGGGGCCAGCAGCCGTCCACCTGATTTGACGCAAGATTAACGATAACGCCCTTTGTTTGATGTTCAATCATCTTTTTTGCAACAAATTGGGAACAAAAATAAACGCCTTTCCAGTCTATTGCGGTCATTTGGTCAAACATTTCCTCCGTGGCATCTAAAAAATATACCTCACTGCTGATACCTGCATTGTTTATCAGCACATCAATTTTGCCGAATTTCTGATCCACCTGAAAAACCATATTTTTAATTTCATCAACATTACCCATATTGGCGTAAAAGGATAGTGCATTAACGCCGTTTTCTTTTGCAGTTTTGCAAATTTCATCGGCAGAATTTTTATCGGAATGATAATTTACGGCAATATCGTGGCCGTTTTCCGCAAGGCTTAAAGCAATTTGCCTGCCTATACCCTTTGCTCCGCCTGTAATCAGCGCAACTTTTCTTTCCATTTTTCACTCTCCGAATCTGTATGTGGACATACCCTTTGTATTTGTTTGATACCAAAACAGTTCTCCACCCTCGCCATTATCGTTAATTGCAGAGGTTATAAAAAGTTCGTCCATATTCTCTCCGCCGAAAGCGCAGCAAGATATATTTTCAGCGTCAACAGAAATTTTCAAAAGCTGTTCGCCTGTTTCGGGGTTATACCTTGCAACGGCATAACCGCCCCATAAGGCAACCCACAGCATACCCTCGCAGTCTATCGTCATACCGTCGGGGCTTCCCTCATTTTCCGGCACTTTTACAGCAGTTGTTTTATTTGACAGCTTACCTGTTTTTGCATCAAAATCATATCTTGAAATACATTGAGTAGGCGTATCAATATGATACATATATTTGTTGTCACTACTAAAAGCGATTCCGTTTGAAATTGCCATTTTGTCAAACACTTCTTTAATATTTCCTTTTTCGTCTGCACAAAAAAGTGAACCGCAGACCCTTGCCTTTGGATGCGCTTGATCGGTAGCCATTGTGCCAACCCACAGCCTGCCGTTAATATCACATTTTCCGTCATTGAAACGCAAATATTCATCTAAATTAAAATCAAGAATTTTGACGCTTTCTTTCGTGTCGAGATTGATTTTAACAAGCTTATTTTGCTGAGCTGAAATGATATTGTTGTCCTTATGAAACACAATACATCCAACAGGATTTTCTGTTTCAATAGAGTCAAATTCTTTTGTAATGGGGTCAAAGGAATTGATTTTTTTACCCATAATGTCAACAAAAAACAGTTTTTTCCTGCTTTCATCCCATACAGGACCTTCGCCTAGTACAGATTTATTATTCAAAATACATTTTACTTTTTCCAAACCAAAGTTCCTCCGCTTTTTCAAATTACGGTGTACAGCCATATAAATTCATTTTAATTATACTATTTTATGCAGAAAAATAGTTAAGAAAAAGCGCTTTATTATTTAGAAATACTGCTGCTTTATCAATATCGGATTTGTATTATTAAAGTGATTTTGTTACTATACTTGCTTATAAATAACAACACGGCAGGAAATCCTGTCGTGTTTTCATTATAATAGAAAACAGGCAATTCAAACGCGTTTGAATTGCCTGCTCATCATATAACGATCCGCACAATGCCTTTCACTCCTGCTTACGAAAAGCCAGTCATACAGGATTCGCCAGCACCGGCAGCGTCGAGCCGCCATAGGGCATGGCGAGCACCTTTGCATCCTTCCCCATCGCGCGGAAGGCTTCTTCCATCGCCTCGTCGAGCGTTGCAAAGGGCTCCAAATGGATCTTGCGCACAAAATCCGCATCGAGGCTACTGACAAAGAGAATGCGGCATTTTTCCAGCACCATTGCAATCGCCGCCGCCTTATGGCCGCCGAGCTCAAATTCCCGGTTGATGTGGTCGATCATGTCGCGGCTTTTCTCATGGCCCAGCATCCACTTTTCAAACGTGGCTTCCCCTAAGCCCTCGCCCGCTGCGGCGAGCCAGACGATCACGCCGCCGTCTCGCACGGCATGCTTAGCGTTGTCAAGCGCCTTCTGTGCCTGGTAAATGTTCAGATCCTTCGGAAATCCGCCGGGCGAGGTGACGACGATATCCGCCTTTGCGGAGATTGCCACCTGATACAGTTTGTCAAGGAGCCGACAGCCCGCGCGGTGCGCCTCAATATAGTGGCCCGCCACGCAGTGGCGGATTTTTTTGTGCTCGTCAAGCACGACGTTGACGATGAAATCAATAT
>CABUBX010000143.1 GCA_902489925.1 uncultured Lachnospiraceae bacterium
AAATCCGTCATAAGATGGTGCACGACATCACAACACGTTTGAACCAGTTTAGCTTAAATACAGTTGTTTCCGGTTTTATGGAATATACAAATAAGCTGACTGAAATGTCAAGAAAGGGCGGCATCGACAAAGCAACCCTTGAGACAGCAGCCATTTTGATTGCACCGTTTGCACCGCATCTCGGTGAGGAATTATGGCAGCAGTTGGGTCATGACACATCTGTATTTGACAACAAGTGGCCTGAGGCAGATAAGGAAGCGATGAAGGATGAGGAAGTCACAATCGCTGTACAGATTAACGGTAAGACAAAATGCACAATTGAGATTGATGTGAAGGCTGCCAAGGACGATGTTCTTGCAGCAGCAAAAGAAGCACTCGGTGCAAAGCTTTCAGGAAACATTATTAAAGAAATTTATGTTCCGGGAAGAATTGTCAACATTGTTGCAAAATAAGGAGATTTTATGAATCAAAAGACAAATGGATTTGAAATTGCGGCACTTGTGCTTGGTATTGTAAGTATTCCGCTGTCATGTCTTCATGCCACATTGGGAATTATAGCCGCGGTTGTCGGCATTGTGATGGCAGTCAAGGCGAAAAAGTGCGGCGGCGCAGCGATGACAACAGCCGGACTTATATGCTCGATTATCGGCTGTGCTTTCGGCGTATTAAACCTCTTAGCCGGTGCGATTCTTGTCATTTTGGCACTTGCGTAAAATGAGGACGCACAAAAACAGAACAGCCGAGGATATATTATTTTGGCTTGGCATCATTTTTATTGTTGCTTTTGCAGTCCTTTGGCCGTTGTTTTTAAAGGCTGCGCCAAGCCTTCGGCTTGAATGTCGGTTTTATGCGGTAACAGGTTTTTACTGTCCGGCCTGCGGCGGCACAAGAGCCTTAAATGCCCTGCTTTCAGGTCATCTGCTTTTGTCGCTGAGATTAAACCCTGCGGTTGCCTTTGGGGCAGCGGTGTTTGCCCTCTTTATGGTGACGCAGGCTATTGAACGGCTGTCCCGTCATCGGCTTAAAATCGGACTTAAGTACAGAAATATTTATGTTTATCTGTGGCTTTGTATTCTTTTAATCTGGTGGATTATAAGAAATATAAACAGATAAGCCGGAGAAATGAATGCCATCGTCTTTTTACAGGCGATGGCATTTTTTAAAATCAGCTGTGCTGCTGCATGGAAGCTTTAAGCTGTTCAAACATGGCAAGCTGCTGAGGGGTGAGCATTGATTTTAATGTATTTTCCATTTCCGGGCTTTTCTGAAAATTTTGCATAAAGGCGGCTGCATCGAATCCGGGATTTTTTGCTTGGGCATGCATGGCGCCGTCGGTTTGGGCTGCTGTCTGATTGATGTCACCGCCGAGGGCGCCTAAGCTGTTTAAGATTTTAGAAAACTCAGGTGAGCTTGCCAATTCCTGATATTTTTCATAAAGCTTGCCCATTTTGAGCATGCCAAGCATCTTATCAATCGCCTCTGCCTGAGATGAATCACAATATTTGCGCAAATCGCAAAGCATTTCCTCGGGTGACGGCCTTTTCCCGGAAACAGAGCAGATGGACAGCTCATTATCATCTGAAAAACAAATCAGTGTTTTTTTTAATTCAAGAAATTTTGCGGTCAGCGCCAGCGCCCGTGCCTGCGGCGGCTGTACATAGGGGATGGCAGCTTTTAAAAGATTTGCCGTATTGTCCGAGAGCTTTTCCTCGAGTGGGTGTGTATGCATGGAATCAGCCATGAATGATTCACATCCTTTCGCAATTTATGTATTATATATATGCATGGATAAAAATACGAAGAACCGTAAGGCTTTACGGAAAAAGGCGCCCGGAAAGTATCCGGGCGCACAGGCAGTATCAGAAGATACTATTGCCGCCGCAGCAGCAGGAAAGCAGAAGCAGGATAATAATAAAGCTGCAGCAATCATCGCCGCCTAAAAAATTATTATTGCCTGAGCATCCGCATCCGCCGCCGTTATTTCCGCAGCAGCATAAGAGGATAAGAATCCAGAGCCATGAACAGGAATTGTTATTGTTGTTTGTTGTGCAGCCGCAATCATTATTGCAGCAGCCGGTAGCAGCTAAATCACTCATAGTGTTTGCCTCCAAAGGTTTTTGCTTTTGATTCATACTATGAGCGCACGGCCTGTCCTGATACACAAAAAATAAAAAAATTAAGGAGAAATTTTTATGAGCCTGTTTGGTAAAAAAATGGTCGATATCGCCCATGAATTATTTGAAGAATATATTTGCGAAGGCGACTGCTGTATCGATGCCACGATGGGAACTGGCTGTGATACATTGAAGCTTTGCCAATGCGTGGGCAGCCGCGGCAGAGTCTATGCCTTTGACATCCAGCCGGAAGCGCTTGCACAGACAAAGGCGCTTTTATCTGCATTTAATATGGAAGAAAGAGCACAGCTTATACAAGATTCCCACGACAAAATTGAAGCTTATGTGCACGAAAATATTCAGGCCTTTGTTTTTAATCTCGGATATTTGCCGGGCGGCAATCCAAATGTTATTACAAAAAAAGACACAACCGAAAGGGCGCTTTTTACGTGCCTGAAGCTTTTAAAAGCAGGCGGTATCGGCATTGTTGCGGCATATTACGGTCATAAAGGCGGTGCAGAAGAAAAAAATCATGTCGATAAATTGTTACATATGCTGCCTGTAAAAAATTTTGATGTCATAAAGCTTGAAAGCCACAACAGACATAACTTTCCGCCGATTTTATATATGATTAAACGGAAAAAATAGAGAAAAACGTCATCTTCCTGCTTCGACAATGTTTTTGAACAGATTGTGATAGAATAATGTCTGATTTCAAAGATAGAATAAAAGGAGTGGAGAAGAAAATGAGAGAAAAAACGTATACGATGACAGAGCTTGGCTATGCACTTAAAGAATACAGAGTAAGAAATAATATTACGCAGACAGAGCTCGCAAGGGATATCGGTGTCAGCGCCAACACAATCCATCTGTGGGAGACAAGATGCTGCAGACCGGCCATGAGTTCGCTTGTAGTATTGTCGGAAATACTCGGTGAGCCTTTGGTGGAAATCATCGTGATGGCAAAACAGAAATACAGATAGAGAATTTCTGACATTATTTTGGCAGAGGTCAATTAAAAATCATAAAAACGGCTGAAGCCAACGCCATGAAGTTGAGAGGGCATTGGTCACAGCTGTTTTTTACTTTGCAAAGATATCTGCTGCCTGTTGTTTAAGAAGCTTTAAAAATTCTTTGCGCTTCCTTGAAGAAACAGGAAAAATCGTTTCATCTTCCATCAATACTTCGCCCGAATCGGGCAAAAATTCCTTCACATGATTCAGATTAATAATGCAGCCGCGGCGGCAGAGAAAGAAACGGCAGTCAAGCTGAGCTTGAATATCTGACAGATTGCCGGAAAATTCAAGATACCGGTTTTTGGCATGGACAGCGATTCGATGGTTTTTGGGATTTGCCTTAAAAAGAAAGATATCGCTGTACGGGATGGCAATGTCCCGGTCTGATTTTTGTGGGACAACAAAGACAGACTTGTGGGAGAGTGAGCCGCCGGTATGGCGTTTATAAGCTGTAGTTAAACAATTTTTTATTTGCTCACGTAAGCTGTCGGCATTATTTTTGACGATATAATCCATTGCCTCAAGCTTATATTCATATGTGTAAAAACTGAAATCGGAGTGGGACGTAATAAATACAATAAAACATCTCGGCTCAATTTCCCTGAGCTTTTGTGCCAAATGAAAGCCGCCCAAAGAATCTGTGCCAAGCTCTACATCGAGAAAATAAAGACCGCAGTTTTTAGATTTTTTCGCACATTCTAAAATTTCATCGGGGTATTGTGAGGCCAGCACAAGCTTCATATCCGTATCATCAAAAAGGATTGCATCAGAAATTGTTTTTTTAATAAAATCAAGCTGCCGTTTATCGTCTTCACAAATATAAATATTTATCATAAAAAATCCCTCTATCATGTAAAATTATCTTTATTATACAACAATTGGCGCTGTAAAACAACGATGAGCGTCAAAAAAACAACGTTCATCGAAATTTTGTGCACAGTTGTAAATTGTGATGTATAATGGCGCTAAAGGAGAGATACAGGATGTTGCAGATGATTTCAGAAAAGCTGACGGCATTATGGCAGTCCTATTGCCGCATGGCTTAAAAGAGCTTATTGCGGTTGCCGCAGCTGCAGAAACGGCGACGCTTCTTCCGAATATGAAAAATTACTCGGAAATATGAAGCGTCTGTATAAAAAGGCCGTTGGAAATCGATGTCTCAAGAAACATATTTTTATAGCTGCCAATAATTTTTGAAGCGTTATAAAGACCTATGCCGCGGCCGCTGCCTTTTGAGGAAATGTCAGGGCGTGACAGCTGATTGATATTGAGCTGATGGTCAATAAAAGTGTTCGACACAATGAAAACAGTTTCGGAATCACTCCGAATGGCCGCAAAGGTCATTTGAGGCTTCGGTGTCTCAAGGGCGGCTTCAATGGCATTGTCAAGAAAGATGCCGAGAACACGCGTCAAATCAACAATATTTACCGCAATGTTTTCAATAGGGGCTTCGGCTTCAATAGAAGTTTCGATGTTCATTTCCTGTGCATAAACAAGCTTGGCGGTAATAAAGCCTTTCAACTCCGGCTTTTTTATATTTGAAAGCCGGCCAAGCTGATAATTATCTGGTATGAGTTTGGCGGTTTCAGGCAATATATGTTCATGAAAATAGGCAGACAGGCCGTCTATATCGCGCTGATTTATATAGTCTGTCATTGATATTAAAATATTGTTGTAGTCATGTTTAAAGGAACGAAGGCTGTTATACAGGTCTTCAACCTGCTTTGTATACTTTTGAAGCGCCACAAAATTTTCCTGTTTTTGATTCATCTCATAGGCAGCTTTGTAAGTCTTAATGACTTGGGTGATTGTCCAAACACAGACAATAAAAAACAGGAGAAAAATAATCGTATTAAAAGTAATAACAGCAGGGGCGTAACCGATTTGTTCCCCGGCAACGATATTTACAATAAAAAGGCAGAGAATGAGCAGGAGATTCAGAGCG
>CABUBX010000144.1 GCA_902489925.1 uncultured Lachnospiraceae bacterium
AGCCGCGTCCGGTACGCCCTGTACGTGAACAGGATGATTATACAAGACGACAGGATAAGCGCGGCTATTCACCGGACGAGGATGATGAGGATGACAGTGAGGTTAATCCGGCACTTGAAAAGGTGATGCTTGTGCTTGGCATTGTCGGTGCGATTATTTTAGTTGTTGTCGTTGCTTTCATTATCGGAAAAGCTGCCGGTCTTTTCGGCGGCGGAAAGGATGGCGAGACAACACCGACAACGATTGAGTCACAGACAGACAGTGAGACAGAATCTGAGACAGGCACAGAGATTGTACCGAATGTTGTCGGAAGCAATGAGGCAACAGCGACTCAGACTTTGGAAAATAAAGGTTTTGTCGTAAAGGTTGAAAAAGAGAAAAATGACGATGTCGATGAGGGCGAAGTCTTCAAGCAGAGCCCGGACGGCAATGTTGAAGCGCCAAAGGGCAGTACAGTGACTATCTATGTATCCAGCGGCAAGGATACATTTGAGCTTAAAGATTACAAGGGATATTCCCAGAGTGAAGCGGAAAGTGCGCTGACCTCCCTCGGTCTTAAAGTCAGACTTGATTACAGTAATGATGACTCCGTCGATGAGGGAGATGTTATTTCAACAAGTCCGGCAGCCGGTTCATCGGTGTCAAAGGGCGATATCATTACGATTATTATAAGCCGCGGTTCTGAGGAAATTGCGATTCCGTATGTGATTGACAAAACGGAAAGCGATGCGAGGGCAACACTTGAGGCATCAGGATTTAAGGTATCTGTAGAGTCTATTGAAAGTACAAAGACAAAAGGAACCGTTGCGGATGTCGGTTATAACGGCGGCAGCGCATTAGGAAAGAAAGCGCCTAAGGGTTCAACAATTACACTGTATATAAGTACAGGACCGAAGGAAACAGAGGCGCAGACAGTCAATCAGACCGTGCAGCTGGATTGCCCGTTTGATGATGTCGATGAGAGCGGCGCACCGGTATCGCATGAGGTAAAAGCCATTGCGGTCAATAATACGACAGGGGTGACAACCTACCCGATTACGGGCGGCAGCTACACTTACGAGACGTTCCCGGGCAAAGTGACAATCAGCGGAAAACCGGGAGAGACAGTGACAATCACACTCTATGTTGACGGCAACATTGCAGGTCAGCAGTCTTTTACAATTAATCAGGGGTAATTTATGCAGGGAAAGATTATCAAAGGCATAGCAGGCTTTTACTATGTCCACGTCCAAAAATCGGGCGTTTATGAATGTAAGGCCAAGGGAAGTTTTCGCAATCAGAAAGTAAAGCCGATGGTCGGAGATAATGTAAATATTGATGTCATTGATGAAGAAAACAAGAAGGGCAATATCGTTTCGATATTGCCCCGTCTTAATGAAATTATCCGTCCGACAGTATCTAATGTCAATCAGGCGATGATTGTATTTGCGATGGCTGAGCCTGAGCCGAATCTCGGGCTTTTAGACAGGTTTCTTGTGATGATGCAAAGAGAGCAGGTACCTGTGATTATTTGCTTTAACAAAGAGGACATCGGCCGTGCGTCGGATATGGAGAGACTTAGGGACATTTACAAAAACTGCGGCTGTCAGACGCTCTTTATCAGTGTGAAAAACATGGCAGGGCTTGAGGCTGTCCGGGAGGTTCTTAAAGGGAAAACAACAGTGCTTGCCGGGCCTTCCGGTGTCGGTAAGTCATCCCTGATGAATTATCTGTATCCCGAAGCCCGTATGGAAACAGGAACGGTCAGTGAAAAAATTAAACGTGGACGCCATACGACGCGCCATTCGGAAATCTTTTACATCGGCGACGGCTCTTATCTTGTAGATACACCGGGTTTTACATCGTTATATATTCAGGGCATGGAAAAAGAAGAACTGAAAAACTTTTTTTCGGAGTTTGAGCCTTACGAGGGCAGCTGCCGTTTTAACGGCTGTTCCCATACCCATGAGCCGGACTGTAAAATTAAAGAGGCATTGTCAGACGGTAAAATCAGCCGTCACAGATACGAAAGCTATGTACAGCTTTATGAAGAACTGAAAGAACAAAGGAGATATTAGTGCGATGATTAAGCTATCACCATCTATTTTATCCGCAGATTTTGCTGCGCTTGGCAATGAGATTAAAGAAATTGATAAGGCGGGGGCACAATACATCCATATTGATGTAATGGACGGAAGTTTTGTGCCGAATATTTCATTTGGTGTGCCTGTGATTGAATGTATCCGTCCATATACCGATAAAATTTTTGATGTGCATCTGATGGTCAATGAGCCGGACTATTTGTTTGAGAGCCTGAAGGCGGCGGGCGCAGATATTGTGACCGTGCATGCGGAGGCCTGCAAACATATTCACAGAACAATCCAGCACATTAAGTCACTTGGCATGAAAGCCGGTGTTGTATTAAATCCGGCAACGCCGCTGACAGAGCTGGAATATATTCTTGAAGATTTGGACATGGTGCTTTTGATGTCTGTCAATCCGGGTTTTGGCGGACAAAGCTATATTTCGTCGGTAACACGAAAAATTTCTGATTTGCGCCGCATGATTGATGCGCGCGGATTGAAAACAGAGATTGAGGTTGACGGCGGTGTTTCTCTGAAAAATGCAGATGAAGTGATTAAGGCAGGTGCGGACGTACTTGTTGCCGGTTCAGCCGTATTTAAAGGAAACCGGACGGAAAATGTGAAGCGTTTTCTTGAAATTTTTGAAAAATACGAGGCATAATATGCAGATTTTAATTGTAACCGGGGGCAAGATTGACAGCGATTTTGCTCTCGATTTTTTAAGTCATCAAACCTTTGATGAGATTATCGCTGTGGACGGCGCATTGGCTTTTTTTGAGCAAGTGGATAAAAGAATTGAAAAATGCGGACAACTGACGCATATTGTGGGGGATTTTGACACGATATCCACAAAAATACTGGAAAAATATACACATCATCCCAATATAGAGGTTCATGCCTTTAATCCCGAAAAAGACTATACGGATACCGATATTGCGTTAAAGCTTGGGATGCGTCTGGCGGGAGTGGGCGGCAGCATTACGATTTTGGGTGCGACAGGCACAAGAGCTGACCATATGCTTGCGAATTTTCAAATGCTTATCGGGCCGATGCGCGCAGGCATCGACTGCCGTATTATAGACAGTCATAACCGCATACGCATGATTGAAGGCGAGGTATGTCTGTCAGAAGCCTATGGGAAATATATTTCTCTGCTTCCGGTGACAATGACGCTGGAGGGGGTTGACCTTGAAGGATTTAAGTATCCGTTAAATAATAAGACGGTGTATATGGGCGAAAGTCTGTGCGTCAGCAATGAGCTGATTAAAGAGACGGGTTTGATTCGTATAAGAAAAGGGATTGCCTTGCTTATTGAGTCAAAGGATTGATATATGCGTGTTTTTATGTTAAAATAACATATTATTCAGATTGTGAAAGTGAGGATATATACAGATGAAACTAGGTATCGTTGTAAATTAGCCTTTTTTCATAAATCTATATACCTCAATAAAAGTCCGTAAAACCGCATGGTTACAAGGTTTTTTGAAATTGCAAGTTTATAAAACTTCATGCAAAATCATATAGTTTCATGCCATTTGGGTGTAGAAATGGGTGTAAAAAGATAGTCGAAAACCGGAGTCCAACGCATTTTATGTATTGCTAAACGGGCATACAGATTTCTACGGATAGAACCATATAGCATGATAGAACAGAAGTTAAAATATTATAATGTACCGCATACAGCGGCGTTTCTTCACTCCTACACAGGGGAACAGGAACGCCGCTATTTTTTTACCCTCATGTTACGCAGTAGGGGCAAAAAGAGCTTTGCTACATAAGGCTTTGCGGGTGCGGTTTTCACACAGTAAGGGATTGATACCTAAACCCTCAAAATCGCTGTTCTACTGCGTAACAAATATGCAGCAAAGGAGTTGATGAAGCTATGGCAGTTTTCCGCGTGGAGAGAAACACAGGATATACGGTTATGAGCAACCACCATTTACGCAATAAGGAGCTTTCCTTAAAGGCAAAAGGGCTGTTATCGCAAATGCTGTCCTTGCCGGAAGATTGGGACTATACTCTTGCAGGACTGTCCTATATCAACCGGGAAAGTATCGACGCTATCCGCACCGCTGTATGGGAGCTTGAAAAAGCCGGATATATCACAAGGCGGCAGGGACGCGACGAGAAAGGCAAAATGACCGCTATCGAGTACACCATTTACGAACAGCCACAGCCCCCGGCATTGGATTGTCCGGTATTGGAAAATCCAACAGCGGATAACCCGATATTGGAAAATCCGACACCGGATAACCCGACGTCGGAAAATCCAATGCAATTAAATAAAGATATACAAAAGACTGACTTATCAAAAAAAGAAAAATCAAATACGGATTTATCAAGTAACCATTCCATTCCTATCCTTTCCCCTAACCCCTCTCCTTTGAGGGAGGAAACGGCAGAGCCGGAACGGAAAGGAACGGAAACGGCAGACGCATACAGTGTGTATGAGGAAATCATTAAGGACAATATCGAGTATGAGCATTTTATCAAGCATAGCAACATTGACAGGGAACGCTTGGACGAGATTGTGTCCCTTATCCTTGAAACTGTCTGCACCAAACGAAAGACAATCCGTATCGCCGGGGACGATTATCCGGCAGAGCTTGTCAAAGCAAAGTTTATGAAGCTCAACAGCAATCACATTGAATTTGTCTTTGACTGCATGAAAGAGAACACCACGAAAATCCGCAACATCAAGCAATATCTGAAAGCGGTACTTTTCAATGCACCCAACACCATTGACAGCTATTACACCGCCCTTGTCAATCACGATATGTACGGCGGCTATTAAAAAACAGGAGGATTTTAATATGGCACAGAAAACAGGAGCTTTAATTTTTGATGAAACGGCAGACCGTTACGACATTCGCTTTGACCTTAACGACTACT
>CABUBX010000145.1 GCA_902489925.1 uncultured Lachnospiraceae bacterium
CCAGGTAACAAGTTTTTATTATTTCACTTGTCTACCTAGAAGGGATCATATCAAAGGGGATAATTTTTTCAGCTTATGTTTTTATATCAACACTTACGTTTTTTGTGGGAAATCATGAAAAAACAACGGCAGAAATCACGATTTATACGATTGGCTGTGTTATGGGCTTGTGATGCTTTTGGGCATTTTACGTAAAAACAAAAGCTGCATCAAAATAAGTTCGGCAACATTTGCCGTTTATTATCTTGGAACAGAGGTGTTTGTAATTTTATATCACAGGGAGATGCTGATAATCTGTACAATATTAAATGCCCTGCTTCTTATGTGGCTTTATTTTATTTATAAAGATCCGAAAGATTAAGTGTGTATAAATATGCTGCTGCCGTTTCGGAGGCAAAGGCCGGAGTGCTTCTACCTCATACAACTATTTGTTGTATGAGGTATTTTTATGTGATATGATAAAATCAGATTGATGAAAAGTCGGTGACTGTCACTGACAGGGAGTGATAAAGATTGGGGGAATATATATGAAGCTTGATAAGGTACATCATATTGCGATTATCGGAAGCAATTATGAAAAGTCAAAAAAGTTTTATGTGGATACATTGGGATTTGAGGTGATACGGGAAAATTACCGACCGGATAAGGACGATTATAAGATAGACCTTAAACTTGGAGATATGGAGTTGGAATTGTTTATTGTAAAAAATTGTCCGAAGCGGCCAAGCTATCCGGAGGCCTATGGCTTGAGACATTTGGCATTCGCTGTTGATTCTGTAGAGGAAACTGTGCGGGAGTTAAATGCACTTGGCATAGAGACAGAGCCTGTGCGGATAGATGCGTACACAGATAAAAAGATGACGTTTTTCTTTGACCCTGACGGGCTTCCGCTGGAATTGCATGAGTGAAAAGCGAAGGAATGAAAAAATATATAGAAAAAATATTTGAAAAAACCGTAAAGAAGGCGGGGATAAATTTTGTTTGTACTAATGCTTAGAGGTGTGCTTGTATGTATTGTGCTTGGTAGTTACTGGATGAGCGGCATATGGCTTTCTCATTATAATATCAGGGCAAATCGGTGGCCTGTGCGTGTTATGCGTATTGCCGGGGCGGTGGCACTTATCCGCCGGGCAGCTAAAAATTACAGAACACAAAAATGGTATGTGATAGCTTCTAAAATATACCGAAGCTGCCTTATTCCGATGGCGGTGACAGCGGCTTTTATGGGCTTTGGTGTCTATAATATGAGCCATATTGTGAAAACAGAATATACTGTTGTTTCAGATAAATTGACATCCGATTATAGAATCGTCTTTTTATCGGATATTCATTATGATACAATTCAGGATACGGCGCTGCTTGAGGAAAAAATCGGGGAAATCAATGCGCTTCAACCGGATGCCGTCATTTTGGGCGGCGATATTGTGGAGGAGGGCACTTCAAATGCCTCAATGAGGGCATGTTTTGAGCTGCTTGGAGGGGGTGAAAGTACATACGGCACTTATTATGTTTACGGAAATCATGACCGACAGCGGTATGTCAGTCAGCCTGCATATACAGAAAGTGAGCTGGCAGAGACGATGCAGGCAGCAGGTATGAGCGCATGACAACAAAGGCGTTGCTTGCAGATGTGCCTGAGGACAGATTTTTTCAATCGGTTTGTTCAATATTATTTTGGACGGCATCAATTACGGCTGTTATGAAAAAGATGACAGCGCTTTGATTGTTTCCTCCGGTGTTGCCGGATGGGGATTTCCGGTGCGGACACAGGGGAAAAGTGAATATGTTGTTGTTCATGTTAAAGCAGGAGGATAAAGCAGTGATTTGTGTAAGACATATGGAATTTCGGATAAGGCTTTTTGGTACAGTCTGGATAGGCATTTGCCGGAGAGAGAATTTGAAAATAAAGTTAGCTTAAAACAAGGTTATGTACTGCTTAAAGACGAGAAGCCGATAGGACTTCTTAGGTACAATTTATTTTGGGATAATACACCGTTTGGCACAATGCTGTATGTCGCTTCGGATTATCAGGGACAGGGCTTTGGTAAGGCGCTGATGCGTCACTGGGAGGAGGAGATGCGCCAATTCGGTTATGGCATGGTGATGACATCGACACAGGTTGATGAAAATGCCCAGCATTTTTATAGAAAAGTGGGATATAAAGACAGTGGCTGTCTGGTGATTGATATTCCAAAATATGCCCAGCCTATGGAGATGTTTTTAATAAAAGAAATTTAAGGATATATTTACCTGAAAACAAAGATATGGGGAGAGATGTTAAGATGAAAAAGGTTGTTTTATATATTGCAATGAGCCTTGACGGCTATATTTGCGATGAGGAAGGTCAGGTGGACTGGCTGTCGGGTCACGGAGATGATGACAGTGAAGGCAGTTATGAAAATTTTATCCAAAATGTAGATACAGTGATTATGGGACGCACAACTTATGAGCAGGTGACATCTGTGCTGTCACCGGATGCATGGCCTTATGACGGTATTGCAGAATTAATTTATGAAAGGCGGTAAACAGATATGTTAAAAATTGCATTGCTTCAGCTTACACCAAAGGATAGTCTTTCAGAAAATCTTGAAAAGGGAATTTTGGCATGTCAAAAGGCACATCAGATGGGGGCGGATATTGCCCTGTTTCCCGAAATGTGGAGTAATGGCTATAGAATTTATGACAGATTGAAGGCGGCATGGATGGCTGAGGCGATACCGGCAGACAGTGATTTTGTCAATGCCTTTGGAAAGATTGCAAAAGAGCTTCAGATGGCAATCGGCATCACATTTTTGGAGGCCTATGAGGGTGGTGGGCGTAACACCTTGGTTTTGTTTGACAGGTTCGGCCACCGGGCGCTCACTTATGCCAAGGTGCATACATGTGATTTTGGCGAAGAAAAGTATTTGACACCGGGAGAGGATTTTTATGTGACAGATTTGGATACAGCCGCAGGAAATGTGCGTGTTGGCGCCATGATTTGCTATGATAGGGAATTTCCGGAATCTGCGCGGATTTTGATGCTTAAAGGGGCAGAGCTTATGCTTGTGCCAAACGCCTGTCCGATGGAAATTAATCGCCTGGCGCAGCTTCGGGGCAGAGCTTTTGAAAATATGGCTGCCATTGCAACTTGTAATTATCCGAAAAGTGTGCCGGACTGTAACGGAAATTCAACAGTTTTCGACGGTGTGGCTTATTTGCCGGAGGAGGAAGGGTCAAGAGATACATGTATTTTACAGACAGGCGAGGGAGAAGGTATTTATATGGCTTTACTTGATTTGGACAGACTCAGAAGCTACCGGGCAAAAGAGGTCCACGGCAACGCTTACAGGCATCCGAATAAATATCGTCTGATGACAGATGAAAAAATCGAGGAACCATTTGTGAGGGCGGATTACAGAAAATAAATCATGAAGGGAAAGCTTTAAGATGGCAGATGAGGAAAAAGTATTGGATTTAATTGCGCTGATGGGCGAGCATCTTTTATTAAACGGTGCGGAAATTGCAAGGGTTCAGGATACAATGTCGATTGTGGCGAAGGCTTTTGGCAAAGAGAATGTCGATGTCTATGCAGTCTCAAATGGTATTTTTGTGACGATGAATCACAAGCAGCAGGCGAGACATACACAGGTAAAATATGTGCCGTTAAGTTCTCCAAATCTTGGCAAGGTGGCGGCAATCAACCAGCTGTCTCGCGGAATCTGTGAGGGGAAGTATACGCTGAACCGTGCACTGAGGCGGATGAGGGCCATTGCGGCAATGCCCGGGGCATCGCTTGGCGTACAGCTTGCAGCCTGCGCGGTGGGCAGCGGAAGCTTTTGCTTTTTATTCGGAGGGACATTGCTTGACAGTTTGTGTACAGTGCCGGTCGGCGTTGTTTTATGTATTTTTCAATATATGATGGGACGTGCAAAAATCTCAAAGATGATGCAGACGATATTTTCAAGTGCCATTGTCACAATGGCGGGCATGTTTATTGCCTATATCGGCGGCTTTTTTCTGCCGAAGCCGGATATGGATAAAATTATTATCGGCGGCTTGATTATTCTTGTGCCGGGGATTCCTTTCACAACATCAATCCGGGATTTTTTTAATGGTGATTATCTGTCGGGAACAATCCGGCTGATTGACGCGCTTATTACAGCGGTCTGCATGGCAATCGGTGTCGGAATTGTATATATGATGGTTTATTAGAGGTGACTTATGCAGCTTTTATTTGAATTTATTGCAGCCTTTTTTGCGACAGCGGCTTTTTGTGTGATTTTTAATGCACCGAAAAATCAGTGGGCTTTTTGTGGGCTTACAGGAAGCATCGGCTGGATTTTTTACAGGCTGTTTAATGAAAATTTCGGTGTGATTGCGGCAAACTTTGCGGCTGCGTTGACGGTGACTTTGCTTGCACGAATCTTTGCGGTGTGCAGGAAGTCACCGGTGACGATTTTTTTGATTGCCGGGATTATTCCGCTTGTGCCCGGGGTTGGAATTTATTATACCTCCTATGCAATTTTTATGAATAATCTGACGGAAGCATCGGCAAAGGGCATAGAGACAATGAAGGTTGCCGTTGCAATCTCCCTTGGCATTATGATTATTCTTTTGATTCCGCAGAAGATTTTCATGAAGCTTGGGGATGTATTTGTTCGTAAATCTCAGGGTATCAACAGTCAAAAATAAGTGTCTCTTTATCGAGAAGGGCGCTGTAACAAAGACCGAGGTCAGTAATGCCCGCGCGGGCGCTGGTGGCTTCGGTTACTTTTTTGATAAAGCTGTCTTTGTCATGGATACTTGTGAGCACGGTCATGGATACCGAATCGGTGTACTCGGTGTCAAGAATCGGCAAAGCCATCGTCCCTGCGATATACTGGATTTTACCGAT
>CABUBX010000146.1 GCA_902489925.1 uncultured Lachnospiraceae bacterium
CAGACTTCTAATTTGCGTGGATTATACTAGCACAACAGGTTAAATCAGGACAGACAATCGGAATTTTCGGCGGTACGGGAAGTGCGAAGTCCACGCTTGTTCAGCTGATTCCAAGGCTTTATGATGTGACGAAAGGCTCGGTAAAAGTCGGCGGCATTGACGTGAGAAAATATAACCTTGAGGCGCTGAGAAATCAGGTATCTATGGTGCTTCAAAAAAATGTGCTTTTTACAGGCACCATCTATGATAATATCCGCTGGGGTGACGAAAATGCCAGCGACGAGGAAGTGCAGAGAGTATGTCGTCTTGCTCAGGCCGACAGCTTTGTTCGTGAATTTCCGGAGGGCTATGAGACGATTATTGCCCAGGGCGGAAATAATGTTTCCGGCGGACAAAAGCAGCGTCTGTGTATTGCACGGGCACTTTTAAAGAAACCTAAAATTTTGATTCTTGATGATTCGACAAGTGCTGTAGATACAAAAACAGATGCGATGATTCGTAAAGCTTTCAGAGAGGAAATACCGAATACAACAAAGATAATTATTGCACAGCGTATTTCTTCTATAGAAGATGCCGATATGATTATTGTTATGGATAACGGTGAGATAAACGGCATCGGAACCTCCAAAGAGCTTCTTGAAAATAATGCAATCTATCGTGAGGTTTACGAATCGCAGGTCAACGGAGGTGAGGATAATGAATAAAAAGCATAAGCTGACAAGTCAGAACAAAAAGACGGCAAAACGACTGTTGTCCTATGTCACCGGTGTTTATAAGGCGCAGTTTATAATTGTAGTCATCTGTATTCTTATATGTGCGGCGGCCTCCATATCGGTTTCATTATCTATGAAATTTTTGCTGGATGATTTTATTGTACCGCTGATTGGTAAGACAAATCCGAATTACACAGAGTTTTACAAAGCATTGGCTGTGCTTGGGACAATCTTTGTTTTCGGTATTATCGCTTCTTTTGTATACAATCGTCTGATGGTCAACATCGGTCAGGGTGTCCTCAAAAAGGTGAGAGATGAGATGTTTGAGCATATGCAGACGCTGCCAATCAGCTATTTTGATAAAAATACCCACGGCTCGATTATGAGTCTTTATACAAACGATACGGATACATTGCGTCAGATGATTAGTCAGGCGATTCCGCAGGTGCTCATGTCGGCGTTTACGATAGTCGTAACCTTTATTTCCATGGTTGCCCTAAGTCCGCTTCTGACAATTTTTGCGGTTTTGATGATTGTTGTGATGACATTCGTATCAAGAAAGATTGGCGGAAACAGCGGAAAGTATTTTATGAAGCAGCAGATGAGTCTGGCGGCAGTTACGGGCTTTGTTGAAGAAAGAATGAACGGTCAGCGCGTTGTAAAAATTTTTAATCACGAAAAGCAGTCAAAAACAGAGTTTGACAAGCTCAATGAAGAATTATTTGAAAGCTCTGCCAATGCCAATAAATTTGCCAATATGATGGGACCGATTATCGGCAACTTGGGAAATATCCAGTTTGTTTTAACGGCGGTGCTCGGCGGATTTTTATCTGTTGCCGGTGTGGGCGGCATTACTCTTGGCGTTATGGCTTCCTATTTACAGTTTACAAAAAGCTTTACACAGCCGTTTATGCAGATTGCACAGCAATTTAACTCGGTTGTGATGGCATTGGCCGGCGCAGAGCGTATTTTCAACCTGATTGACGAAGAATCTGAGGTTGATGAAGGCTATGTAACTTTAGTCAATGCCAAAAAAGACCAATACGGCAATATTACAGAATGCAGCGAGCGTACAGGCATGTGGGCATGGAAGCATCCGCATCAGCAGGATGGTACAATTACGTATACAGAGCTTAAAGGGGATGTCCGTTTCTTCGATATGACCTTTGGCTATACAGATAAAAAGATGGTGCTGCATGATTTGACCCTTTATGCAAAGCCGGGTCAGAAGCTTGCCTTTGTAGGCTCGACCGGTGCGGGAAAAACAACAATTACAAACCTGATTAATCGGTTTTATGATGTGCAGGACGGAAAAATCCGATATGACGGCATTAATATTAATAAGATTAAGAAAGCGGATTTAAGAAAATCCTTAGGCATTGTTCTCCAGGATACACATTTGTTTACGGGAACGATTATGGAAAATATTCGGTACGGAAAGCTTGACGCAACCGATGAGGAGGTTTATGCGGCAGCACGGCTCGCCTGTGCCGACCGGTTTATAAACCGTCTTCCTAAGGGCTATGATACAATGCTCAGCGGTGACGGCGAGGAATTATCACAGGGACAGCGGCAGCTTCTTGCCATTGCGCGGGCTGCGGTTGCCAATCCGCCGGTGCTTATTCTTGACGAAGCGACATCAAGCATTGATACGCGAACAGAAAGTATTGTTCAAAAAGGTATGGATAACCTAATGAAAGGACGCACGGTTTTTGTGATTGCACATCGTCTTTCAACAATAAGAAACAGCGATGCGATTATTGTTCTTGAGCATGGACGCATTATCGAACGCGGCGACCACGAAGATTTGATAAAGCAAAAGGGTACTTATTATCAGCTTTATACGGGAAAACTGGAGTTGTCATAAACCGGTAAATTAAAGGCGGCAGAATGGGGAATTTTCTTCATTCTGTTGCTTTTTTTATGGTTTGCGATTAAAATAAATGGTAGCAATATGACGGCAATTGTTTTGCTGTATTAGTTTTTAGGAAGATGACCGGCTGCCTGAATAAGACAGCCGTCATCAGCTTTAGTGCCTAGCGGCAGCCGCAGTCATTATTTGTGACATATTCGCCCTGTGACGTATAGCAGTCATGCTTGCAGCCGCAGGAAGTGCGATTGACAGTTTCCTGTCTGCATCCGCAGTCGTTACAGTTTGCTTCTTCTTGTTTGCAGCCGCAGGAAGTACGCGGCTGTGGCCTTATGGGAGTGCAGCCTGTGCCGTCTTTGGCTAAAAGTAAAAGAATAATCCACCAAAATGAATGAAACATTTGATATCCCTCCTTTACATTCAGTATATGGCAGGGATGAAGTGAGGTGCACAAAATGTGTAAAAATAAAATCTCTTTGATTGCTTCGGATATTGATGGGACGCTGTTGGATTCAAAAAGCTGTCTGACAAAGCGGACAAGGCGGGCGCTGCTTTGTGCCCATGAACAGGGGATTCATACGGTGATTGCAACCGGGCGGTCATTTAAAGCGCTGCCTAAAGCGCTGCGTCATCTTGAAGCATTGGAGTATGTCATTACATCCAACGGTACAAGCATTTTCAGACAATCGGACGGCAGACGCATTTACGGTGCGGATATGCCAAAAGGAATGGTCGAAGCAGTGTACCGCCTGTTTAAAATGTATTCGTACCCGGTTGAGGTTTTTATTGAAGGGCAGGCATATGCCATGAAAGCTTATTGGGAAAATCCGGCAGCCTACGGCAATATCGCTGTGCCCTATGTCCGGCAGACAAGAATCCCGGTGTCTGATATGGACGGCTTTATAAGTCAGCACTGCCATCAGATTGAAGGTATGGATACGGTAGTTAATGACAGTAAAGTAAAAGAGGAAATCCGCAGAAAGTTGGAGGATGTAGGTCGTATTTATGTGACCTCGTCATCCGAGCATTATATTGAAGTGGCCGCCGGCGGCTGTTCAAAAGCATCGGCGCTCGCCCATCTCGCATCCATGCTCGGTGTAAGCCTCAAAGAAGCCATTGCCTTTGGCGATGCGGAAAATGACCTTGAAATGATTAAAGAATGTGGGTGTGGCGTTGCCATGGAAAATGGCAGCGCACTGCTTAAAGCGGCGGCAGATATTATTGCACCGTCAAATGATGCCGACGGTGTCGCCGCCGTGCTTGAAAAGTATTTGTGGAAGTAGTATAATAAAACGAAAATTTTTAAAGAAACAAAGGAGAGCAAACGATGGAAAAATCAAAAGTTTACTTTACAAATTTAAGAACAAAGATGAATGAAGGTCTTCCTAAAAAGCTTCAAAAGCTGATTCGTGCGGCGGGAATTGAAAACATAGATTTTGAAAATAAATATACAGCCATAAAGATTCATTTCGGTGAGCCGGGAAATATTGCTTATTTAAGACCGAATTATGCAAAGGCCGTTGCCGATGTTGTCAAATCCCTTGGCGGAAAAGTGTTTTTAACAGACTGTAATACGCTTTATGTCGGCGGCCGCAAAAATGCGCTGGACCATATTGATTCAGCCTATGAGAATGGTTACTCACCTTTTTCAACAGGCTGTCATGTCATTATTGCAGACGGTCTTAAAGGCACCGATGAAGCCTATGTACCTGTTGAGGGCGGCGAGTATGTCAAAGAAGCAAAAATCGGACAGGCAGTGATGGATGCCGACATTATTATTTCGCTGAATCACTTTAAGGGGCATGAGGCGACAGGCTTTGGCGGCGCACTTAAAAATCTCGGTATGGGCTGCGGTTCAAGAGCCGGAAAGATGGAGATGCACAGTGCGGGAAAACCGCTTGTCAATGAAAAGAAATGTATCGGCTGCGGAAGTTGTGTGAGAATCTGTGCCCACGACGGTGTTCGCGTTACGGATAAGAAGGCGTTTATCGACCATAACCGCTGTGTCGGCTGCGGCCGTTGTATCGGTGCCTGTCCGGTGGATGCAGTTCACCCGGGCGAGGATGAAAGCTACGATATTTTAAATAAAAAGATAGCAGAATATGCATATGCAGTTGTTGCCGGCAGACCGAACTTCCATATCAATCTTGTCATTGATGTATCGCCGTACTGTGACTGCCATGCTGAAAATGACCTTCCGATTGTGCCGGATGTCGGTATGTTTGCTTCCTTTGACCCGGTAGCTCTTGACGTGG
>CABUBX010000147.1 GCA_902489925.1 uncultured Lachnospiraceae bacterium
GGTTAAGATGAGGAAAACCTCATTTTAACTTGTACTAAATCTTGACATAGGACCATATCTTGTGCTGGATTCTTATCAGTATTTATTTTGATGGTTTATCTGTCTGCCAGGATTGTAAAGCCATTTTCTGATAATTATGAAAAACAGAAACGCTTTATTACAGATGCAGGACATACAAAGCCAGACGAAACGGCTTGCGGATCTGACCAATACACTGGTGGTGCTTTCTCGGATGGAGGAAGGGCAGAATAGTAGTATGAGGGTAGAGTTTCCTCTATCTGATATGGTGGAAGAAGTATGTCACACATTTCAGGCTCCGGCAAAGGTACAGGAAAAAGAATTGACAAGCACGATTGAACCAATGATATCCATGAAGGGTGATGAAAAAGCAATCCGGGGTATTGTAACAATTCTTCTTGACAATGCAGTAAAGTATTCCAATGAAAATGGCCATATTACAGTTGCTCTGGAGAAAAAGAAAAACCGTATTTACCTGTCAGTTTTTAATACAACAGAGTTTATTTCAAGAGAACAGATTCCCCATTTATTTGATCGGTTTTACCGTACAGATGTTTCCAGAAATTCTCAGACAGGAGGCTATGGTTTAGGACTTTCATTGCAGCAGCTACGGTAGAGTCTCATAAGGGAAAAATTTTTGCGGATTACGGTGGTTTTTTGATATTTCAATATAAATAAAAATAGTGATTCAATTCACTGTTTTTTTTAAATAATTGGTTAGCGAAAACTAATTAAACAAGATGAAGGAGAAGACAAGAAATGAGGACTGGGTTGATGGGAAATCCGAATAGTGAAAAAACGACGATGTACCTGATTAGTATTGTGTTGATCTTTTTTAGTCGCATTATTGGTGAAAAAGATTGCCGGATATAAGTTCTGTAAATCGTTTTTTATCATTGAACTTCCAGAGTTGAAAAAGGTATAAAAATTGCAGTACAAAAAATAAAGTAAAATCTCCTATTTACCTATTGACAAAGTAGGTGTATGGAGTAATAATATTACCAACCAAATAAATAGGTAAGTAAAATAATTATTTACCTCCTACCCGATTTTGTAAGGATGTGAAATCTCATGGAAAACTATTTTGAAAAGCTCGTCAGAGAAAATTTCCGTTTCGGTCGAATGTGTCGGTGTATGTATGATCAGTCCCCTAAAGAATATATAAAAATCATTTGAAAACGAAAGGAAATAACGATTATGTCTAACTACAAATTCGAAACTTTACAGATCCACGTAGGTCAGGAAAATCCTGATCCTGCTACTGATGCCCGTGCGGTCCCGATCTATGCCACTACATCTTATGTGTTTAAGAACTCCGCTCATGCAGCGGCACGCTTTGGTCTCGCCGATACCGGGAACATTTACGGCAGACTTACCAATTCTACACAGGATGTTCTCGAACAGCGTGTAGCAGCTCTTGAAGGCGGCGCGGCAGCTTTGGCACTTGCTTCCGGTGCAGCTGCAATTACATACACCCTTGAAGCACTCGGTCAGAACGGTGGTCACTTTGTGGCACAGAAGACCATCTACGGCGGCAGCTATAATTTGCTGGCACATACACTTCCGAACTTCGGTATTACCGCCAGCTTTGTAAACATTCACGACCTTGCCGAAGTTGAAGCGGCGATTCAGGATAACACCCGTGCGATCTACATTGAAACGCTTGGCAATCCAAACAGTGACATTCCCGATATAGATGCTCTCTCAGATATTGCTCACAGACACGGCTTACCGCTTGTAGTAGATAACACTTTCGGAACTCCTTATCTTATTCGTCCTATTGAGCACGGTGCGGATATTGTAGTCCACTCGGCAACAAAGTTCCTCGGTGGTCATGGTACAACGCTCGGCGGCATCATTGTTGACTCCGGTAAATTTGACTGGACGGCAAGCGGCAAGTATCCCGCAATAGCCAATCCTAACCCCAGCTATCATGGCGTATCCTTTGTCAAGGCTGCTGGTCCTGTGGCATTTGTTACATACATCCGTGCGATCCTGCTTCGCGATACCGGGGCATCTATCTCTCCTTTTGCGGCATTTCTGCTTCTGCAAGGCATTGAAACTCTGTCTCTGCGCATTGAACGGCATGTAGAGAACACGAAGAAGGTTGTAGATTTCCTTACAAATCATCCGCAGATTGAAAAGGTCAACCATCCCTCTCTTGCTGAGCATCCCGAACATGCGTTGTATCAGAAATATTTTCCGAATGGTGGGGCTTCGATTTTTACGTTTGAGATCAATGGCGGTCAGGCAGAAGCGCACAAATTTATCGACAGCCTTGAGATATTCTCTCTGCTTGCAAATGTTGCTGATGTCAAGAGCCTTGTGATTCATCCTGCAACTACTACCCACAGTCAGTTGTCTGAGGAAGAGCTTGCCGATCAGGGGATCAAGCCGAACACCATCCGTCTTTCTATTGGCATCGAACATATTGACGATATTATCGCCGATCTGCAAAAGGGACTGGATGCAGTAAAATAATCAAAAACACTTGGAGGAAAAATCATGTCTAAAATTTATACATCAGTCGATCAGCTTATCGGCAGAACCCCGCTTCTTGAACTTACACACATTGAAGTAAAATATGACTTAAAAGCAAAAATCCTTGCTAAGTTGGAATACCTCAATCCAACAGGATCGGTCAAGGACAGAATCGCAAAGACAATGATCGAGGTGGCAGAAGCATCGGGCAAGCTCACACCCGATTCAGTCATTATTGAGCCAACTTCGGGCAACACAGGTATCGGTCTTGCTTCTGTAGCGGCAGCAAGAGGCTATAAGACAATCATTGTAATGCCCGAAACCATGTCCGTCGAGCGTAGGCAGCTGATGAAGGCCTATGGTGCAGAACTTGTACTCACTGAAGGAGTGAAAGGAATGAAGGGAGCTATTGCTAAGGCAGAAGAGCTTGCAGCGGAGATTCCAAATAGTTTCATTCCCAGTCAATTCGTCAATCCTGCAAACCCACAGGCACATCGTTGTACAACGGGACCTGAAATTTATGAAGATACTGACGGAAGCGTAGATATTTTCGTTGCGGGTGTCGGTACGGGTGGTACGATTACGGGGGTTGGAGAGTATCTGAAATCCAAGAACCCCGATGTCAAGGTCGTTGCCGTGGAGCCGGCATCCTCTGCGGTTCTCTCAACAGGTGTTGCAGGAACACATCAGATTCAAGGTATCGGCGCAGGATTTGTTCCTGATGCTCTTAATACCAAGATTTATGATGAGATTATCACCGTGCAAAACGAGGATGCCTTTGCTATAGGCAAGTTGATTGGTAAGAGTGAGGGTGTGCTTGTAGGAATTTCCTCTGGTGCAGCGACCTATGCTGCAATCGAGCTTGCAAAGCGCCCAGAAAACGAAGGAAAAACAATTGTTGTTCTGCTGCCTGACACGGGCGACAGATATTTGTCTACACCGCTGTTTGCAGAATGAGGCGGAGTAGTATAAGGAGTTTCTGTGGAAACCCAGGCAACCGCAGGAGCCGGAACAATAAACAGGAGGAATTTTATGATTATATCTACAAGAGGAAGATACGCTCTGCGCGTAATGCTCGACCTTGCCGAGAATGGAAACGGTGACTATATCGCTATGAAAAAAATAGCTGAAAGACAAGGAATTTCGCTAAAATATCTGGAGCGCATCCTGCCGGTTCTGACGCAAAATAATATTGTCGAGGGGATTTCGGGAAAGGGCGGGGGATACCGCCTGACACGGCAACCCGAAGAATACAAGGTAGGTGAAATCCTACGCTTGACTGAGGGCGATCTTGCTCCCGTTGCCTGCCTTGGCTGTGGTGCAAAAGAGTGTGAACGGGCCGAAAATTGCAAAACTCAGCCAATGTGGAAGGAATTTTATAATTTGACAAATGCCTATTTTGACGGCATCACATTATCAGCGTTAATTGAGCAGGTATGATTTCAATAAAGGAATTTTCGTATGAGCTATATTAATCTCATACGGAGCAATGATCCGCTGTCATACCAGCAGTAAAATGCTTTAACAGAGATTCTGGAAAGTTGCTGTGGATAACATATTTTGGAAAATTAATACGTGTTCTATTCATTTGTTAGAAGATGATTTTATATAGCTCGTACAAACATCGTGTTTGATACGGGCTATTTTTAGCTGTAAGAATAATTATTTTTTAAAGTGCAATTAAGGTAAATCTGATAAGGTATTTCAATCAAGAGAGAAAATCAGGAGGAATATAATGACTTATCAGATGACTTTTAAACGTTATGAATTAAAATACCTGTTGAACAGGCAGGAGAAAGAACAGATAAAGACTTTAATTTCCGATATTTCACATCAAATTAAAACGCCCATAGCGGCGGCACTGTGGATTTAAAAATCACCGAATATCCGTCTTATCTGCGGTTGGATATATCCGACAATGGGATTGGTATTCCCGAAGAAGAACAGGCAAAAATCTTTGGCAGATTTTATCGCGGAAGGCAGTCGGCAGGGGTTAGCGGTGTCGGCATTGGCTTATATCTTACCCGTGATATTGTAAGCCGGCAGGACGGGTATATCAAAGTAGCCTCCGATGAAAACGGGACGAGATTTTCTCTGTTTTTGAAAAAAGGTTAGCATATGCCAGTAAAGCAATAAAGACTGCGGATTAAGGTCGCAAAAAGCTAATTTTTATGTTATACTGTGATTATTGGACTAGTATAACTCACTTTAATTGACAATCTGTTTGAATGTACTTTACTGTTATGGT
>CABUBX010000148.1 GCA_902489925.1 uncultured Lachnospiraceae bacterium
GAAGATTCTTGGAGAATGTCTGCTTTCAAGTGAACTGTATCTTGATGGTGCTGTCATTGTCTCAAAGGCGGCGCGTGGACTTTTAGAAAAGTACGGCGCGGCCTCTAGTGACCTTGAAGGTGTAATCGACCAGCTTCGTTTAGTGAAGGGAAGTCAGGCGGCAATTTTGATGACGGAAAATACAGATGGCAGCTGGAAATTAAGCATGCGTTCAAGAGATAAGGTCAATGTGTCTGAAATAGCGGTAGGCTTTGGCGGCGGCGGACATATTAAGGCAGCGGGTGCGACAATTACCGGCGATATTGATGTATGTCTGTCACAAGTTATTGAGAAGATAGAGGAGCAGCTTAAAAACAATGATTGATGGTATGATTAATGTCCGCAAGGAAAAAGGTTTTACATCCCATGATGTTGTGGCAAAACTCCGTGGTATTTTAAGACAAAAGAAGATTGGACATACGGGGACGCTTGACCCGGATGCGGTTGGTGTACTTCCTGTATGCCTTGGCAAAGGTACAAAGCTCTGTGACATGATTGCAGAGAAAGACAAGGTTTATGAGGCAGTCCTGCGTCTTGGCATGACAACGGACACACAGGATATATCGGGAACTGTTCTTGAAAAAAAGGCAGTTACCGGGGAAATGCTGAAAGCGGAAACCATATATGAGGCTGTCAGCAGCTTTGTCGGAGATTATGCTCAAGTACCGCCAATGTATTCAGCGCTGAAGGTCAATGGCAAAAAGCTTTATGAGCTTGCGAGAGAAGGCCGTGAGGTTGAGCGCAAGCCCCGCCTTGTACACATTTTTAATATAGATGTTCAAAAGATTTCTGAAAACGCACAATATCAGACAGTGGATGTTGCAATGCGCGTACATTGTTCAAAGGGAACGTATATAAGAACACTTTGTCATGATATCGGAGAAAAACTGAATACCGGCGGCTGTATGGCATCGCTGACGCGGTTAAAGGTCGGCCGCTTCGAGCTTGCCGATGCATTGACATTGACAGAAATTGAAGCTTTAGTATATGAGAAGCGGATAGAGGATTATGTGATTGCCATAGATGCGATGCTGGCGGAATATCCTGCAGCTGCGGTACAGGAAGGCTCAGAACGCCTTTTATATAACGGAAATCCATTGGCCGTATCGGACTTTTTGGATGCGGATTTACCATTGGATGGACAGTGGCTGAGAGTTTATAATCATACCGGGCAATTTGCGGCTATTTATGCTTATTCAAAGGAAAAGAAACTGTTTAAGACGGTAAAAATGTTTTTGTAGGAGTCAATCGGTATGATTTACATTTCAGGGACAAAAGATTTTAAATTAACAAATACGGCAGTGGCGCTCGGTAAGTTTGACGGACTTCACAGAGGCCATCAGGTACTTGTGAACCAAATTAATCATTATAAAGAAAAAGGGATGATGTCAGTTGTATTTACCTTTGATTATCATCCAAACAGTCTTTTTGGCGACAATGAGCAAAATTTGATTTATACGTATGCCGAGCGCAGGATGATTGCCGAGCGTCTCGGCGTGGATGTCCTTATTGAGTATCCTTTCACGAAGGAAACGGCGGCAATGGAACCGGGGGATTTTATCAAGGAAGTGCTTGTCGATAAGCTTGGGGCACGGTTTGTTGTTGTCGGTGAAGATTTCCGTTTCGGGCGAAAGCGCATGGGAAATACAGATTTGCTTGAAAGTATGGCGCCTCTGCTCGGATATAAGGCGGATATATGCAGGAAAATCTGTGACGTTATACCCGAAGGAATTGATGGCAACGAGATGCCGGAACAGCGGGAAATCGGCGCTACGCTTATAAGGCGTATGCTTGCGGCAGGGGATATTGAGACAGTCAACCGTTTTCTTGGAAGACCGTTTATGATTTATGGCGAAGTTATTCACGGACGGCGCATCGGAAGGACAATCGGTATGCCGACAGCGAATGTTGTGACACCTTCAATAAAGCTTTTGCCGCCGAACGGTGTTTACGTCTCAAAGACAAAGGTTTTTAATAAAATTTATCCGTCAGTGACAAATATCGGCTGCAATCCGACGGTGGCAGAACACGGAAGCCGGCGTGTTGAAACCTTTGTGTATGATTTTAATGATGATTTGTACGGCAAGGATATAGAAGTTATGCTTTATCATTATCAGCGGCCGGAGATGAAATTCGATACAATTGAAGCGCTTAAAGCACAGATGCACAAGGATGGGCAAAGCGCAGTGGATTATTTTGCAAAACAAAAAAGACTTGACTGAGACAGATAGATTCAGACAAGCTGACAGTTTGTTCTTTGCCGGAGGGCACTTGAAAGCGATAAAAGTTTTCAGGTGCTCTTTTTTGTGTAAAAATAAAATTTTTAGTCTTTACAAAGAACATACGTTCTGATACAATAACAAAAAGAACATACATTCGAAAGGGCGAGGCGGCTATGGGAAGAACGACGGTACAGTGGGAGATGACAACAGAAGAAAAACTAGAGATTTTGACAGATGCGGCAAAGTATGATGTATCCTGCACATCATCGGGGTCTGCCCGGGTCAATGACGGCCAGGGGATGGGCAACGGTTATAAGTCGGGTATTTGTCATGCGTTTTCAGGAGACGGACGGTGCATTTCCCTGCTAAAGATTCTTATGTCCAATGACTGCTGTTACGATTGCCGCTATTGCATTAACAGGGTGAGCAACGATGTGCCAAGAGCAACCTTTTCACCGGAGGAGATTTGCAGGCTGACGATAGAGTTTTATAGACGGAATTATATAGAAGGCCTATTTTTGAGCTCAGGTGTAATTCACACGCCGGATTATACGATGGGAAAGCTTTATGAGACACTGTTTTTACTCAGAGAAAAGTATCATTTTTGCGGTTATATTCACGTAAAACTGATTCCGGGTGCGGATGAAGCATTTATTGAAAAAATCGGGTATTTGGCGGATAGAGTCAGCTGTAATCTGGAATTGCCGACAGCAAAGGCGCTGCATCGTTTGGCGCCGGCAAAAACCCGACAGAATATATTGATGCCGATGCGCCGTATCCAAAGTGAGATTGCGAATAATAAACTCATTAAAGCGACATACGGACAGAATTTACCGATGTCTAAAGGACGGTATGCCGTTTCGGATATAAACACTGCACATGGACAAAGGTACTTTGTTCCGGCGGGGCAGAGTACACAGATGATTATCGGTGCTTCGGGAGAGTCGGACTATGAGATTATCTCTGTAAGTGAATCACTTTATAAGCGCTTTGATATGCGAAGGGTTTTTTATTCTGCCTATATTGCTCTGAACGAGGACAGTTGTCTGCCGTCGCCGGATACAAAGCCGCCGCTTTTGCGTGAACACAGACTTTATCAAGCCGACTGGCTTCTGAGATTTTATGGTTTTAAGGCAGATGAACTGTTAAATCAGGCACACCCCAACTTTAATATGCTGATGGACCCTAAGTGTGATTGGGCTATAGGGCATTTGGAATATTTTCCGATTGAAGTGAACCGGGCGGATTATAAGATGCTTTTGAGAGTGCCGGGCATTGGTGTGCAGTCGGCAGGACGTATATGTAAGGCACGGCGTTTTGCAAATTTAGATTTTGATGATTTAAAAAAATTGGGTGTGGTGCTGAAACGTGCCGTTTATTTTATTACGTGTAAAGGAAGACAGTTTTATCCCGTAAAAATAGATGAGGATTATATTACAAGGAATATGATAGATTTTAAGGACAGACTTCCGGCGCACATACGGGAGGCGGCAGAAAGTTACAGGCAGTTATCGTTATTTGATGATTTTAATGTATAGATGAAAAGGGGACTTTGCGATGAAGATACGGAGGATTTTACTTTGTGAGGATAGCCTTGAAGGTATTTTAACTGCTGTTTACGAAGCCTATGCGAGTCGTTACGGGCTTCATGATATTTGCGTAGAGCTTATAGATGAAAGACAACGGCAGACTGTCCTTTTTTCCGAATATAAGGTGATAGAGACAAATATAGAGTATGCGGCAGGTGTGGCAAAGGCAATTCGAAAAAAGATATCGGAGGAGGCTTTTTGGACAGTGTACAATGCAGCCTGCGCACAAGATTCGGCAAAAGCCAATGCCATTTATCGTTTTATTGTTTACGGTCTTTATTACGGCTCAAAGGTTATGGAGGCTCTGTCAGAGCCGGACATTCGCCTTGTGCTTCAGCTTTCGAGAAAAGTGGGGCGGGAATGTGAGCACCTCTATGGATTTTTGCGTTTTGAGCCTGTGCAGGTTTCGGGACATTCGATTTTGTTTGCCCGTATCCGTCCAAAGCATAATCAGCTTCAGAATATGGGACGTCACTTTTCAAACCGGTATCCAAAAGAAAGTTTTATCATATGTGATACGGGACGCAAGCTTGCCGGTCTGCATCTTCCGGCAGAGGGATGCAGGTTTTTTAAATATGATGATGAAACTTTTGGAGAATTTAAAGCGGGGATACAGGCAGAGGATGAATATCAGAAGCTGTGGCAGTCATTTTTTAATACAGTGATGATTTCACAGCGCTCAAATCCTAAGTGTCAGATGTCAATGATGCCGAAGCGTTATTGGGAATATATGCCGGAGATGAAAGGCGGGAAGGTTTCTAAATAAATTAACCTGTTGTGCTAGTTAATATAAAAAACTTCAACAAAATATGCTATCCTATAGTTGTAAACCACT
>CABUBX010000149.1 GCA_902489925.1 uncultured Lachnospiraceae bacterium
TTCGGTTTGCAGCGCAAGAAGGTCAAAGGAAGCGGCTGCGAAGCAGACATTTACTTTGACCGGCGCGAACCGACAAAATCTTAGAGTGCGAAGCACGGCAAGCGCGCAGCGATTGGATTTTGGAGGTGTCGATGTATTTGCCTATACACCGCGCGGCATATAAAGTAAGTGCTTTGCAGCATACTTACAAACGTAAAGTGAAGGAGGAATTATATATGAGCTCAATGTTAATTGTTATTGATATGCAAAATGATTTTGTAGATGGTGCATTAGGCACGAAGGAAGCGCAGGAAATTGCGCCGCGTGTTATTGAAAAAATTAAAAATTATAAAGGGCAGGTGCTCTATACAAGAGATACCCATGAGGAAGATTATCTCGAGACACTTGAAGGAAAAAGTCTTCCGGTGCCGCACTGCATTCGCGGCACAAAGGGCTGGGAACTGATTCCGGAAATTGGTGAAATGGCTAAAAAAGCCGGAAGTCTCATTTTTGACAAGCCGACTTTTGGCTCAATGGCGCTGGCCGGATGCTTAAATGGTATTCACAAGGTTGCCAAGATTGACGGACTTGAAATTGTAGGTCTTTGCACGGATATTTGTGTTGTATCGAATGCTTTGCTTTTAAAGGCGACAATGCCGGATGTTAAGATTACGGTTGATGCGTCCTGCTGTGCAGGCGTTACGCCTCAAAAGCATGAAGCGGCACTGGAAACAATGCGAAGCTGTCAGATTGAAATTATATAAAAAGAAGTTATTAATAAAGAGAAGTTACAGAGGCAATTTTGTAACTTCTCTTTGTTTTTGCGCGCATTGGTTAAAAATTTACTCCTTTTATAATAATTTGGAATTTGTTCGTATGCAAAAGGATGATACGCTAAAAAAAAGAAATAAAGAGGTTGAATGGTGATGGATTTGAAATCGGAAAATATGGATTACAGTCATTTACTTTTAGGAAAAAGAGTTTTTATTACAACAGGTGCAAGAGGCATAGGGAAAGCTATAGCGGAACTGTTTGCAAAGCACGGTGCTGTCGTTGCTGTAGGTGGAAGGAATAAAGAGCTTTTAGACAATACGATGGCACAGATAAAAAAATATTCTTCAAAAGCGAATGGGTATTTAGTTGATTTGTCAGAAAATAATCAGGTTGAAGCTGTTTGTGAGGAAATCATTGAAGACTTTAATGGTATAGATATTTTGGTAAATACAGTGGGAATTAATGTTCATAAGCCAATTCATGAATGTGATGATGAGTTTGTATTAAAGTTATGGAATACGAATTATATGAGTGCGCTTTTATGTGCACGAAAGTTTATTCCGGGGATGATTGAACGTGGAAATGGAAATATTATTAATATATCGTCGATACATGCTGACATGACAATGCCGGGATTTGGCATATACGCAAGCACCAAAGGTGCTATGAATGCTATGGCCAGAGCGATGGCTTTAGATTATGCAGACAATGGTATTCGTGTAAATAATTTATCACCGGGTTTGATATTAAGTGATAATGTTTTGGACGAAATAAATTCATATAAAAAGGGTTCAGAAAGGGATAACTTTGTAAAGATGCTGAAGTCAATGCAGCCGATGGAACCGGGAAAAATGGAGGATGTTGCAAATACGGCATTATTTTTGGCGAGTGATATGTCAAAATATATAACGGGCCAGACAATTTTAGTTGATGGAGGTGCGAGTATAAAAGCACACTGAAATGAGGAGGAAAGTCAAAAAATGCTGGACTTAGATAAAAATGATATTATATGTGAGAAATATGGCATAAGAAAAATGATTAATGCGCACGATACATATACGGTTTATGGCGGAAGCCGTATGGAGAGTGGATGTATTGATATGATGCGTGAGATTTCAAAACATTTTGTGGATATTGCGCAGATGCAAAGACAGTTGGGAAATTATATTGCTGAATTGACAAACAATGAAGCTGCATACATTACAAATGGCGCGGCAGGGGCTCTTTTGATTTCAGCGTGTATATGTCTTGCAGAGGGTGATGAATATTTATATAGAGAACTTCCCACATTAAAAGGGCAAAAAAGAGAAATTATATTGTTTAAAGCTCAAAGGAATGCTTATGACAAAGCAATAGAAGTTTCCGGGGCTGACATCATTGAGGTGGGAGATGCGGATGAAGCTTTGGCGTGTGATTTAAGAGGAAAAATTAATGCACATACAGCGGCAATATTTTATTTTGTTTCTGATTTATATCAAAGAGGTTCGATGGATTTAAAAGAAGTTATTGAAATCGGACATCAATATAATATTCCGGTTATTGTGGATGCCGCGGCACAACTGCCGCCGGTGGAAAATTTGTGGAAATATACACAAATGGGTGCCGATATGGTTATCTTTAGCGGGGGAAAAACTTTATGCGGACCTCAAGATAGCGGGATTATCGTAGGTAAGAAAAAATACATAGAATGGTGTCAAAAATTTGGGGCGCCGGTTCACGGCATAGCAAGAATCTGCAAGACTTCAAGAGAAGCAATGATAGGACTGACATGGGCAATGGAAGCTTATATGCATAAAAATTATGATGAGCAGTATGAACAGTGGATGAAAATTAATAAAACAATTGAATTATATGTTGAGGAAGCATCCTTAGTTTTCCGTACAGAAATAAGAAATCGTGGGCCTGTGGGGCAAAGATACCCGAGATTGTTTATTTATTTAAATGAGCCAATAGAATGTGAGAAAATTGTTTCAGCTATGAATAAAAAAGGTGTATATATTGGCCATGATAAAACTGCGAATGCAATTTACATTAGTCCATTGAATTTGAATATGGAAGAAGCAGAGAAAATCGCAAAAATTTTAAAAAATATTTTAAGTATGGAGGAGATTTAAAATGAGTTGTATTGAAAAAAGAATTGAAAATTTAGGAATTGAATTACCTGTGAGAGACAGAAAGGGTAAAGGGGCGGTTTCGGCTGTTTTGGATGGCGATATGTTATACATTTCTGCACATCTTCCCGTGGACGATAAAGGAAACCCTGTATATGTTGGAAAAGTCGGGGATAATGTAAGTGAAGAAGATGCTTATAAAGCCGCACGCTTAGTCGGATTAAATATGCTTTCCACAATTAAAGATTATATTGGTGATTTGGATAGAGTTGACTATTTTGTGAAAATTCTTGGGCTTGTAAATAGTGCCGGTGATTTTTCCGGGCAGCCGGCAGTAATTAATGGATTTTCAGATTTAATGGTAGAAGTATTTGGAAGACGCGGACAGCATGCAAGGTCTGCAATGGGCGCCTATGCATTGCCGTTAAATGTGCCTGTTGTTGTTGAAGCTATTGTAAAAATAAGAAAATAGTGGGGGCTATAAAATGAGTAAAGTCAATAAAATTATTGAAAATAATGTTGAAATAGAGCCGTCTTATGCACCGAAAAAAGGTATTGTGCTTGCGAGAAAGGCAGGTTCATATTTATACATATCGGGACATGGACCGGAAGACCAGGTTACAGGGAAACCGCTCTATACAGGACGTATTGGTGCTGACTTAAGTGTTGAAGACGGTTATGCGGCTGCAAGGGCATGTGCAGTCATTATTACAGGTGCGATTAAAGATATTTTAGGCTCTTTGGATTGTGTAGATAGATTTATTAGAGTTTTTGGCCTTGTGAATTGTGATAACGGATTTTCGGATATAGATAAAGTGATGGATGGATTTTCTGACACAATCATGCAGATATTTGAAGAAAGAGGTTATCATACACGAACGGCCATGGGAACCAGAAATTTGCCAAATGGAAACATTCCTGTGGAAATAGAGGCGGTTATAAAAATACGGGAGTAAGCGATGTGAAAACGTATTATATTGCATCAGGCTACACAATAAAAAAAGATGAGGCGGATGTTGTTTTATTTAATGTAGATAACGGGTGTATAAAAATATTAAATCAATATTTTTTTGGAAATAATCCTTCGTTTGTACAATGGCATAGAAAATTGTTATATGTTTGCTTTGAGAAAAACGATGGTGCAAAAATTAGTGCTTTTTCATTAAATAGCCATACATTGGAGTTAGAGGAAAAAGCAAGTATTGAATTTAACGGATGCGGTGCATGTCATTTTATGATTTTTAATCATCTTATTTATGTAAGTTGTTATTATAGTGGCAATTTATTTGTGATTAGTGAAGATTTATCAGAGGTTATTCAAAAAATAGAGGGAGAGCCTGGAAAATCACATTTTCATTGGAGTGATATGGACAAAAAGAATGAGTTACTTTTTGTTTCTGATTTGGGAAAAGATGAGATTCTTGTTTTTTCATTGAAGAATAGAAAAAAATTAGTGCTTGCATATAAGATTAAATGCAGTGAAGGAAGCGGACCGCGGCAGGTAAAGGTTATGCTTCCGGGACAACTACTCGTTGTTAACGAAAATGATAACTTATGGAAATATATAAAATATACGCTGCACGGTATATGTAAAGAAGGCCCTGATATAGTATGTTCAATGAAAACAAGCTCGAATTATCCTTCGATGGCAGCTGTGTATGGTGAAAAACTTTTATGCGTTGCAAATAGAGGAAGTCAGACTATTTCTGTATTTAGTGCACAAACAATGCAATTTGTTTTTGAAGATAAGTGTTATTGTGAATGGC
>CABUBX010000150.1 GCA_902489925.1 uncultured Lachnospiraceae bacterium
ACACGAAAAATCACCATTTGCACACCGCAATACATCGGTCTGATATCGCGAGGGCGGACGTACAGTAGGTTCAGGTCGTGTTGCTACAATCATCGAGTAATATACGCGATAAACAATGAGCAGTGCAAGGACAAGACAAATATCCGACGGGAGTTTACTCCTAGAAGGATATTTGTCGAAGGACTTATAGGGCGAATGCCCGTGACCGGAAGCGCTTGCGCTTTCGGTACGCACTGCGAATAAATACGAATATATACGCTGACATTGAGAGATGAAAGCAGAGTTTAAGCATAAGATGCCCGCAGGACTTCGGTTCTGCGGGTTTTTCTGTTGTATACAGAAAATTTTGCTGTGAAACAACAAAAAAGCTATTGACAGAAATATATCCTTGCGTTACAATACTTAACAATGTTAAGTATATTGGGCATAAAAGTGTGATGAAGCAAAGGAGGTATAGATTTGTCTGAGCATGAATGGTTAAATATGATTGAAGATTTAGAAGAAATCAAGTTTTTTTCAAGGACAAAGCTGATTAACCCCGACAAGCTGACGCTGACACCGGCGGAGATGGAGTTACTTCTGCTTCTCTATTTGAAAAAAGGAGAGCTGGGACCGGGACAGGTCAGTGAGCTGATGCATATGAAACGCGAATCCATCAGCAGGGTTGTACGCTCGCTTTTAAACAAAGGAGATGTCATAAAAGTAAAATGCCCGGAGGATGAACGGCGCTATATTCTTGAGCTTACAGCGGACGGACAGCGTGAGCTGGATACAAACTACAAAAGAATTTTAAAGCCGCTTTATTATTTAAAAAAATCATTGGGGGATGATTTCAGACCGTTTATAGATATGGTTGTTACTGCAAATCGGTTAATGAAACAATATGAGGAGGAGATTTGATGGAGTTTTATCAGGCACTTCAGGATGACCCGGCGGTTCTCAAGAAAAAATTAGAAGAAGCTAAGGATAAGAAGCACAAGCGATGGCTGATTGCTGCAATTACAGTGCGTGCGCTTCTGATGGTTATTTTTTCTGTAATTTTTATTTCTGTATTGGCGGTACTTTTTGGTGATGGGAACAGTAACATGGCTGTTGTCATTTTCTGTGTGTTTCTTTGTCTTAGATTTGTTGATTTTGATTACCGTATGGAGGATGCATTGATAAATATGGGAATCATTTTTGCAATTTTATATGTAGCACCGGTTATAGTCCAAGTTATACCGCCTGTGGCAGGTTTTGCAGTGAATCTTATATCTATGATGATTATTTTGCTGATGTCATGCGAACAACCGGAAATGGGCAATGGCGGCCTATATATGTTTGGCTATATTTTTCTTACGGGAACACTGCCTGACATGGCGACATTTAAAGCAAGAGGTCTGATGATGATTTTTTGTTTTGTATTATGCGGCCTTTTATATTTTTATAAGCATCACGGAAAAAAGAAGGATAAGAAATTTCTGGATGCAATGAAGCATATCAAGTGGTCAGAGCCAAGACGCCTTTGGCAGCTGAAAACTGCGCTTGGAATTAGCAGCTTTTACCTGATTGCGTCACTGATTGGCATGCACCGCCTGATGTGGGGTGGATTTGCCTGTGCCTCTTTGCTGACAGCCTATACAGGTGCAATCAAAACAAGGGCAAGGGACAGAGTTGTCGGTGCTGTGGGCGGTACAGGGCTGTTTTATCTGATGTGGCACTTAATACCACAGTCGTTAGCATCGTTTTTTGGACCTGTGGCAGGGCTTTGCATCGGTTTTTGCGGTACATATAAGTATAGAACAGTGTTTAACTGTATCGGTGCGATGATGGCAGCGCTCGGTATATATGGGCTGACACAGGCGGCGGGACTGAGAATATTAAACAATGTCATCGGAGTTTTGTATGCCTGCTTCTTCGCGTGGGTGTGGAAATTGGTGATGAGAAAGTTAAAAATAGAAGTTGTATATAAGGGTACTTCATATTAGATAAATGAGAACGCATGAAAATGCGTTCTTTTTTTGGTACTATTATTCAAAAACGCATAAAGGATATTGTATATATCGACGAAAAAACAACTATATTAAACAATAATATTGACAATTATAAGATAATAATATATATTGTAAGCATACATTATTATACAAATATGGAGGTATAGATATGAAAAAAGTTTCAGGGTATGCGTTAACAATGCTTTTGACTGCAGCGACAGTATTGACGGGATGCGGAGGACAGACGAAGGATGAAAAACCAAAGGATGAAGGGGGACAGAGCACAACGGAAAGTGCAAAAGAGAATGAAAGCGGAGATAGTTCAGACGAACAAATTACGCTAAAACTTTTTCACAACTGGATTAATGTTGATGAAACACCATATTTTGAAGATTTGGCAGCGGAGTTTGAATCAACACATCCAAATGTAGATATTGTTATTGAAAATGTAGGTGACCCGGATTATAAGTCAAAATTAAAAGTTATGCTTGGTGCTGATGATGCACCGGATATTTTCTTTTCGTGGAGTGGTGAGTTTGGACAAAAATTTGCCCGTGCCGGAAGTGTACTTGATTTAACTTCTTATTATGAAGAAGATAGTGCATGGAAAGATTCTTTTATACCGGCATCTTTAGTTCCGTTTGAAAATGAAGGAAAGATTTATGGTGTGCCGGTACGTGTTGATTGTAAGATGATGGTTTATAATAAAGCACTTTTTGAACAATATAATGTTGAAGTGCCAACAACATGGGACGAATTTTTAAAAGTTTGTCAGACATTTAAGGATGAAGGTATTATTCCGTTGGCGCTGGGAAATCAAGAGCCATGGGCGTCTTGTCATTATATTTCAACTTTTAATGGTTTATGTGTACCTGAAGATGTGCGTGAGAAGGACTATAACTATAAGACAGGTGAGTTTACGGATGAAGGGTATGTAGAAGCATTAAATATGCTTAAAACATTAAATGACAAAGAGTATTTTACACCAAATACGAATGCAATGGACTTTGATATGGCTCGAAACGATTTCTTTATAGGAAAAGCAGCAATGACGTATATGCAGTCGATTGAATTTGGAAGATGTGAAGAAAATGGTGTTGATGCAGGCGTATTTAGAATTCCGGCTCAGGAAGGCGCCAAAGGAAATACAAATCTTATTACAGGTTCACCGGATGGATTTATGATTTCCAGTAAATGTGAGCATCCGGACGTTGCGGTAGAATTTCTTAAATTAATGACAAGTAAACCTTGGCAGGAAAAGATGATTACACAGCTTTCCAGCCCGGCGGCAATTCAGGGGGTACATACGGCTGATAATTCCAGTGACGTTATGCTTCAGGCTGTAGAAGAAATGAATAAAGCAGACGGTTTTGTGAATTGGCTTGACTCTGATATTCATAGCAAACTGGCAGAAATTTATGTGCCTGGTCTGCAGGAAATTATTTCAGGTGATGTAACACCGGAAGAACTTATGAAAAAAGTTGCAGATGAAGCGAAAGTTGTTCAGACAATGGATGAAGAATAAATCTATGGGGCTGCAGTGTATAGGTGATTTTCTAAATGCACTGCAGCCTGCAGTTTCAAGGGGGAACATACATGAAGGTTTATAAGAATAAAAAAATTATTATTTTGTATTTAGCCCCGGTCGTTATCGGTCTGGCAATCTTTGTTTATTATCCGCTTATTCGTTCTGTGATTGATAGCTTGTATCAATGGGTTTCTTATTCTCCGGACAGAAAATGGGTGGGCTTGGAAAATTATATACAAATTTTTACGGATGAAAATTTTTTTACAATATTAAAAAATAATATTTTGTATGCTGTTTTTTCTGTACTATGTCAAGTTGTTATTGCGATGGTGCTTGCAGCTTGTCTTGAAGAAATTTTCATGAGGCGTTTTCAGAAATTTTTTAGAACAGTATTATTTTTGCCCTCATTGATTTCTATGTCGGTACTTGGCATTTTATGGAAATGTATTTTTAATCCTAATTCAGGCTTATTGAATGATTTTATTCACGCCATAGGTTTTGAAAATACAACGCCTATGTGGCTCGGTGATGCTTCGTTAGCAATTTTTTGCTGTATATTTGTTTCACAATGGCAATACACGGGGTATTGTATGCTGCTTGATTTGGTAGGAATCCAGAAAATACCGCGGGAACTTTATGAATCGGCAGAAATGGATGGTGCAGGTTCAATTAAAAGATTTTTTTATGTAACCTTGCCAATGGCAAAAGAATCTATGCTTGTGACAGCAATTATCACAGTCATCGGAAGTTTTAAAATATTTACGGAGATTCAGGTTATGACCGGAGGCGGACCGGGACGTTCGACAGAAGTGCTTGCGACAGCGATGTACCGTTCTGCATTTATTAATGATGAAATGGGAGTAGCCAGCGCATATGCGGTTATCATATTTGTGATTACACTTGTTCTATCATTAATACAGATTAAAATGTCGCATACAGGTGAGGAGTAGGAGGTGCAATATGAGAAAAAAACATTGGTATGGTTCTGTCGGAAAAATACTTATTTTTTTGTTTTTCTGCGTGTTTGCAATTGCGATTATTGTGCCTCTGATATGGATGATACTGTCTAGTATAATCCACGCAAATTAGAAGTCTGTTTCAAATTAGCTTTTTTATGCTA
>CABUBX010000151.1 GCA_902489925.1 uncultured Lachnospiraceae bacterium
TAATGCGCTCTGTGTCAATCTTTTTAATGTGGGCGCTTCCGTAGGTGCTTGTCGTATACATAGGCACCTGCCATGCATTTAAAGATACGGCAGGCACCGCAAGGCTCTCCAGCGCCATGGCCAGCATTGCCACAGAAATCTGCTCGCCGCATGTGAGCAGCATATCCATCTCACGCTTTGAACCTCTTGGATTAATCGCTTTTGCCTGGGCAATCAAACCGTCTGTCGTCTTACCCATTGCCGATAAAACAACGACAACATCATGTCCCGCCTTAAAATCCTCACTGACTCTGCGGGCTACATTAAAAATTCTCTCCTTATCAGCAACTGAACTGCCTCCGAATTTTTTTACAATTAACATATATGCCTCCCTTAAAGTGTCTGTCTGCCGCCAAGCAGATGTTCTATTAATGTATACCCCTCAGTCACTTCATTTCCGCTAAGCCTTGCCTCAGCCTCATTATAGTGCTGCATATGCTTCTGTGGCTCTGTACTGTCATACAAAAGATACGGTACAGCCTCTGCCGTATGTGTCCGCACACAAAGCGGCGTCGGATGGTCGGGCAGCACTAAAAGTCTGTAGTCGGCCCCCGCCATGTCAAGCCCCGTCACAACCGTGTGAATGACCTCACAGTCAATACGCTCGATGGCCTGTATCTTCTTTTCAAGACTTCCCTGATGCCCCATTTCGTCAGGTGCTTCTACATGAATATATGCAAAATCCTTGCCGTTTAGTAAAGCTTTTACCGCAGCTTCAGCCTTGCCTCTGTAATTTGTGTTCAAGCCGCCGTTAGCGCCCAAAACACTAATATTTTCCATACCTGCGCCGACAGCAATGCCTTTAAGAAGGTCAACCGCAGAAATCATCACACCGTCTTTTCCCGTTTTTTTCTTAAATGATTTAAGTGCCGGACGTGTGCCCGCACCCCAAAACCATATGGAATTTGCCGGATTCAGCCCTTTTTTCTTTCGCTCGATATTCAGCGGATGGTTCACCAAAATATCATAGCTTTTCTTCATCATCGCTTTAAGCATCTCATCCTCAGGAAGAAAATCTCCGATAACCTGCCCAAGCTTATCATGCGGCGGTGTCAGGCTGACAACCCTGCCCTCTTTCCATATAAGAAGGTGACGGTAGCTTGTACCGACATAAAATTTGTAAATATCACTTTCTAATTCTTTTTTTACAGCCTCCAAAAGCACAGCGGCGTCCTCTGTGGAAATTTCATCCGCGCTATGGTCAATGATCGTCCGCTTTTCATAAACCTGCTCATCTTCAGAAAGCGTTACAATATTGCAGCGAAGCGCCACATCCGAATCCTGCATATCCACGCCAATACTTAAAGCCTCAAGCGGAGAACGTCCCGTGTAATAGATCTTCGGGTCATAGCCAAGCACTGCAAGATTGGCCGTATCGCTGCCCGGACTCATCCCATCTGGAATTGTATGCACCATACCGATTTCAGACATCAAAGCCAGTCTGTCCATCTCCGGTGTTTTTGCATATTCAAGCGGTGTCTTTCCGCCGATAGCCTCAATAGGCTCATCAGCCATACCGTCTCCTAAAATAATGACATATTTCATTAAAGCCGCCTCCTAAAAATTAGCTCTGATAACTGTAAGCACATTTTCAAAATGGCTTAATTTTTCGTCAAATACTTTTTCCTGCATGAATTGTGTTACAAAGCCGTATTCACCGTCAACCGCCTGTATAAAATCAACCTTTCCGAAGGCTTCTTCAACCGCCGCCTGTTCCACATCATTTTTCACACGAACAAAAAATCTGTGGGAAGCCTCCTTCATATCCGAAAGCTCACGCTTTTCAGGCTTCCACTCAACTTCAATATGCTCATGAATATGGCGAACCTCCTCGACAACATCAGCCACAACGGCACTGGCCGTCGGAAGCTTTCCTGCGCCGCGCCCGTAAAACATCGCATCCCCGAGCATATTGCCATTGACAAACACCGCATTAAATACATCGCGCACGCTATAAAGCGGATGATTTTTGCCAATCATCATCGGTGAAACCATCGCATAGACTTTGTCACCGTCAAGCTTACTTGTTCCAAACAGCTTAATACTCGTTCCCAGTACACGGGCATATTTAAAATCTGTATCTGTAATCTTTGTAATACCTTCTGTGTAAATATCTTCAAAATCAACCTGCTGCCCACACGCAAGCGATGTTAAAATCGCAATCTTACGGCAGGCATCATAGCCTTCAACATCTGCCTCCGGATTTCGCTCGGCATAGCCTTTATCCTGCGCATCCTTTAATACATCCGCATAATCGGCGCCTTCCTCATCCATCTTGGTCAGCATATAATTGGTTGTGCCGTTTAAAATACCTGTAATTTCAGTAATTTCATCAGCCGTCAGAGAACTCATCAACGGACGGATAATCGGAATACCGCCGCCGACACTGGCTTCAAACATAAAATTCACCTGATGTGTCCGGGCAATCTCAAGAAGTTCGGCGCCATGCTTTGCCACAAGTTCTTTATTGGAAGTTGCCACACTTTTCCCGGCTTCAAGCGCCTGTTTTACAAATGTATATGCCGGATTTGTGCCGCCCATAACCTCGACAACAATCTCGATACTGTCATCATTTAAAATTGTCTCATAATCATGAACGATTCTTTCCTGAATCGGATTTCCAAAAAAGTCTCTGAGGTCAAGCACATATTTTACATGTATGTCCTGTCCTGCCCTTTTTGCGATACTTTTCTGATTTGTCTCCAATACCTCGACAACACCTGAACCAACTGTACCATATCCTAACACTGCTATTTCCATGTTTTTCACTCCCTCGCGATTATTTTTACATATTGTACGCCTTCAAGACTTTCTATATCCTGAAGCAAATCGGAAATGTCTCCCGATACCGAGAGCACCTCCATACTCACTGTTACTGATGCCACGCCGCCTGCCGGAATAGCCTGATGAATTGTCAATATATTCGCCTCATATCTGGCGATATGATTTAACACATTCGATAACAGACCGGCAACGTCACTAAGCTGCAGCATCATTGTAATTGTTCTCCCCTTAGAATGTTCATTAAACGGGAAGATATCGTCCTTATATTTGTAATAGGTACTCCTTCCGATACCAACCGTTTCTGCAGCCTCCTGAACAGTCATTGCTCTATTCATCATAAGAAGTCTGTTTACCTCGGCTGTTTTCAAAAGTCCTTCCGGAAGCGCACGTCCCCTGACGACATAATACTTTTCTTTTTCTTTCATAACTGCCACCTTGTTCATCTCAGATGTACATTTGTCCTCGTAAGGAAGATAATAACATAAACTTTTTGAAATAACAATAGGAAATCCCATTTTTTCTCTGTTAATGTACTATTTTATAACTTTGCTTTGTGAAATCAACCGTAACCTCCGTGCCGTCAGAAAATATCGTTTTCTGAATATTTATATCACCGTCCACAAACTCATGACGCACCATTTCGCATTTTGCAATGCGTTCGTGAAGTTTTGAGACAATGTCACAGCGCTTGACAGCCTCCCGGAGTTTTTCATCTTTTGTCATATCTCTTTTGCCTATAGCTTCGTCCTCAAATGCACCGTCCGTATTCGGATAAGCGCCATCCCTAATCAAATACGGCGCACCGCCGTTTAGAAGTGCATACAGCATATAATCTTCACCGTCGTGTGCCTCCATCATCCACGGCTCAATCACACAGTCGTGATAAACGAGATTGTAAAGCGGTACCGGAATACCGTACTTTTTGCCGCCGGGCGTCCGCATCATAAAATCATAAGGCGCATAGTGGCAAAACACAAGGCTTGGCACAGCCCAGTCGCTGACCTCCTCCGAGCTTGTCAATATCCCCTTTGATAAAAGCCATTCAAAACACATGCTTCTGAAATCATAGCAGTCTTTTCTTGTCATTTTGTGCATCGGATTGGCACACTCGTCACCTTCATTGCAGGTAAAAACATCCAAATAAGCGCCATCCAATCGGATACCGTGGCTTTCAATTTCAGAGAAATTGCGCCGCACATAATAAGGCGCCTGTGTGGCACACAAATAAGACTGAGGGCCGCCCGCCCAGTGTTTATGCCCGGGAATTGTACTGTCTGCATTCTGGCAGGCAAAATTTTCATCATAACTTTCGGCTGTCTTATAATAATCCCTGTACTGGTCATGAATACCAAACAAATACCCACATTCATGAGCCTTTTGCACAAGCGCCCGCATCCCTTCCCAGCCGCCTGCCTCCCGGCAGGCCGGCAGATAATCCGGGTGGTTGTTATCATACCCCGGCTGTGCCCAGCCGTCGAGGTGAAGATACAGCTTCTGAACCCCAAGCTCATGAAGCTTTTGAATTTCATCCGCCCGCGCCGCAAAAGTTGTCAGATGATTATTTTTTTCCGGATTTTCGGCATCAAAAAAATCGGAGTTCGGCTGTACAAAGGTCTTAATCCCTGTATGCACAAAAACACAGCCAATCAAATCATCAACCGACGGATTCCTTGCCGCCTTCTCCCGAAGTGTCCGAAGACGCCCGCACTCACCCACATAAGCGCGGTAAACCTTGCACAAGTCATTGTAATCGCAATGCTCTAAAAATGTATAACGCA
>CABUBX010000152.1 GCA_902489925.1 uncultured Lachnospiraceae bacterium
TGCATAAAAACTGCCAGCAGATAAATTTCTACTGGCAGGAAAAATTTATATTTTTTCAATTGTCTACTTGACGGGGAGCAGTTCACTTAGTGCGACAGCCCCATTCCCCTTTACGCACTAAGTGTGTTTCCTATGGCATAGGATTCCGAAGAAATTTCCTGTGCCATAAAAAATAACATTGAACTATAACATTCTGTACAAATCTTCATATCTTCTTGCAGATGTATTCCAAGAGAAGTCTTTAGCCATACCTCTGTCAACAATCTTATTCCACTCGCGCTTCTTGTTATAGAAAACATCCTTTGCATAATTGATAATGCCAAGCATCTCATGGGCATTGTAATTGCTGAAACTAAAGCCTGTACCTGTACATTCATATTCATTGTATGGCTCAACTGTATCTTTAAGTCCGCCTGTCTCACGAACAATCGGCACTGTACCGTAGCGAAGACTCATCAGCTGGCTTAAACCACAAGGCTCAAACAGTGACGGCATGAGAAAAGCATCACATGCGCCATAAATCTTATGACTTCTTTCATTTGAATAGAAAATATTGGCAGATACTCTGTCAGGATACTTCCATGCAAAATATCTGAACATATTTTCATACTTAGCATCACCTGTACCAAGAATAACAAACTGTACATCCTCACGACATATCTCATCCATGACACAGTCGATTAAATCAAGCCCCTTTTGGTCTGTAAGACGTGAAACAAGACCAATCATAAATTTATTTTCATCCTTGGCAAGACCGAGTTCTTCCTGCAGCGCCACCTTGTTTTTCTCCTTTTCCTTGCGGAATGTAATCGCATTGTAATGATATGGCAGGAAAATATCTGTCTCAGGATTGTATTCATCATAATCAATACCGTTCACAATACCACTTAAACAGTTGTTTCTTGCACGCATTAAACCGTCAAGCTTTTCACCGTAAAACGGCATCTGTATCTCCCATGCATATGTGTCGCTGACTGTTGTCACATAATCGGCATAAACAATACCGCCCTTTAAGTAGTTTGCATCTTTATAAGCTTCCAATTTATCCGGTGTGAATAAATATTCAGGAAGACCTGTCATTCCCATAATTGTCTTAGGGTCCCATGTTCCCTGAAACTTCAAATTGTGAATTGTCATAATAGACTTCATACCCCAGAAAAACTCACCCTGACAAAAGCTGTCCTTCAAAAATACCGGCACAAGACCTGTCTGCCAGTCATGGCAATGCACAATATCAGGTCTGAAGCCAATCAGCGGAAGACATGAAAGCGCTGCCTTTGAAAAATATGCAAACTTCTCCAAATCCCAAAGTCCGCCCTCATAAGCCTGATTGCCCGAGAAAAAGTGTTCGTTGTCGATAAAATAATAAGTTACACCCTCATACTCCATCGTAAGCACACCGACATAGTGATTCTGCCATCCCAAATCCATATAGAAATGAGTCACGTATCTCATCTGCTCTTTATATCTGTCAGGTATAACTCTATACTTTGGCAGAATAACTCTTACATCAAATTCATTCTTGTTGAATGCTTTAGGCAATGACCCCGCAACATCTGCAAGTCCTCCTGTTTTAATAAATGGCACAGCTTCCGAAGCTATAAACAAAATATTTTTCATATTTGTTCCTCCTGTATAACATATCCATATTCATCTTAGAACCCATGCATTATTATACTACATATTCAACATTTTTTAAAGGCATATTATGTATTCTTCTGTAATTTTGTACAATGTTACGATTTTAATTTGTATTGAAGACGTATTTTGTCGGCAATCAGCGCAATAAACTCCGAATTTGTCGGTTTGCCCTTTCCTGTACTGATTGTATACCCAAATAATTCATCAATTGTGTCCATCTTTCCGCGACTCCATGCAACTTCAATCGCATGACGGATTGCACGCTCGACACGACTTGGCGTTGTCTTATTCATCTTTGCAATTGTCGGATACAATATTTTTGTAATAGAATTAATCACTTCGCGGTTTTCAACGGACATGATAATCGCATCCCTCAAATACTGATAGCCTTTAATATGTGCCGGAACCCCAATCTCATGAATAATATTTGTGACATCTGTTTCCAAATCCATCTTAGGTATACTTTCAGAAACAGGAACCCCGGCCTTTGCCGTAATTGCCGGTACATGGGAAGCTGCCCCGGAAACCTGCTTAATCTTATTGATAACCGTCTCATTTTGAAAAGGCTTCATAATAAAATAAACAGCCCCATGACTGAACGCATCCTCTGTGATTGACTCTTTGCCTATAGCAGAAATCACAATAAATGCCGGATGCTTCTTAATACGGCTGTCACTGTTAATCCTTTGCATAACCTCCAAGCCATCAAGCTTTGGCATAATCAAATCCAGCAGCACAACATCCGGTTCCGTCTTTCGTATAACATCCAGCGCTTTCATACCATCCTCCGCTTTTCCGACAACTTCAATGGCTTCATCGGCACTGCAAATATTATCTAACAAGCTGACAATTCTCTCATTATCGTCCACAATCGCTACATTAATCTTACCCATAATATCCTCCCTATTTTCATATTCTGCTTCGACACCTTTATTTTCATGTCGTACGTTACGTAAATAGTATTATAGATTACTTCCCCTCAAAATATCAATGATGAACGTTCGCACTTTTCGACTTGTTCCGGCCTAATAAGCGCAAAAAAGCACTTATCGGCTTTTTTAAGCCGAAGCCTGACGCCAAATGAGAAAATTTTTGTCATTATTAGGCGATAACTTTATAGGATGTAAGCAAAAACTTTATCTCTCCCAAAAATTCTCTGAGCATATTATTTGGCAAAAACAGACGGTTTGAACCGGCAGCAATGCCGCATACATTTTTAAGCCCCTGGGCTTTAGCCGTTTGAAGTGCCCTGAAAACATGAAAATCTTTTTCCTTCATATAGCGAAACATACCCTCCGCTTCGGGAAAAGGTTCATTATATCCCTGACCGCCGGACACAATGCAAATGGTATGCTCATTTTCATTCATATAACGAACCGCCTCATCAAGCCGATACCTCAGCACTGCACTCGGCCCGCCCTCTAAAACCTGTGCCCCTAAAACAATGATATAGTCAAGATTTGGTTCTCCATGGCATGCGAAACCACGGGCAATCATCACCTCGATTATCATAAAGACTGTCATGCCTGCAGCCACCGCCACATAAAATATAATTTTTATTTTCTTATTTAGTTTTTTCCAAAGACCTCTATAACAAAAAAATGCGCAAAATATAAAGAAAATCCCTAAAATTATCCATATAAGGAAAAATAACGTCCCTGACCCGGCCTGTGCAACAATGATACCGTAAAAAGCCGAAATTACTGCCAAAATCATCCAGACACTTGCCAAAATAATATTCTTTTTCATAGACACCTCAAATTCTTTATCCTAAACTGCTTATGACCTAACCACCTATAACATGCAGTTCATAATGACACTAATCATCATCTCCTTCTCCTCCGGTCTGGATTCTGCAATCATAATTGTTAAGGCCACTAAAGTCGCATCTTCTATTTTCTTTTTTCCGTCTGCAAATAAAGCTTCATTTTTATCAAGAAAATAGAGAAACATTGTCGCGGCAATTCTTTTGTTTCCATCAAAAAAACTGTGGTTCTTAGTTACAAAATACAGCAAATTTGCTGCTTTTTCTTCCAAAGATTCATAAATATCCACCCCTCCAAATGACTGATAAATATTTCCGATACTGCCTTTGAAGGAATCATCCTTTTCTTTTCCAAACAAATCCGATTCATCCCCGAATCGCATACTTTGAATCACCTTCGTACATTCCTCATAGGTAAGCACGTATGTCGCACGATTCCCTTCGGGTCTTATCATATTCTGGTGGTCATAAGAATCCAATAAATCCAATGCGCTGCTGTATCTTTCTATTACAGAAAGAACCTGCCTGCCGTCCAGCTCATTTTCGGTTCGCTTCATAATTCGTATCACCTCGCCTAACTGCCTGATACGACTATCGTTTACTGCATAACCTTTTAATATGTATTGTTTGAGCACAGAATTTGCCCAACGCCGAAATTCAACGCCTCGCTTTGATTTCACACGATAACCAACGGAAATGATAACATCCAAATTATAATACTCAATTTGTCGTTCCACTTCACGTTCTCCCTCTTTTTGAACTGTCGCAAATTTTGCGACAGTTGCCTCATCATATGCCAATTCCTCTTTTAAGGCATTGTTAATATGTTTGCCAATTGTCTTTACATCTCTGTCAAAAAGCTCAGCCATTTGATTTCTATTCAGCCAAACCGTCTCATTTTCTACTGCCACCGGAATCGTTATCAATTTATCTTCTGTCTCAAATATTACAATTTCATTTTTCTTCATGTTCTTCCCCCAATTCTATTCCTTTTTCCGTGAACACTTGCTGTGTCTTGACATAATATGCAATTAATCTGAGTACATACTCCGGCATCTGCCTTCTTCCTGCCTCCCACTCCTCCAACGTCCTTAGAGGAATATTCATATACCGCGAAAATGCTGTCCTGTTCATGCCTAACATCTCACGAATCCCTTTTAACGTACAAATCTGCTTTTCAATACTTTCTTTT
>CABUBX010000153.1 GCA_902489925.1 uncultured Lachnospiraceae bacterium
GCATGGAGTTGACTGTTACTAATAGGTCGAGGGCTTGACCAGATTGGTTGGAAAAGATTGGAAGATGTAAAGATATCACAGTATGCAGTTTTGAAGCTATATCAGAGAAGTCTCGGAGTTCATCCGGGACTTTTTTTGTATAGAAAATTTATATAAAATTTTTAATCCGTAACGGGTCTTTGCGATAATCAATTGATATAATATAATAAGTTCAAGATATTTTAGGAGGTACTTATGATTTTATATTTTTCAGGCACCGGCAATTCCGCTTTTGCCGCAAAAAAAATCGCCGATGTACTCGGCGAAGAATGTTTTGACTTATTTTCAAAAATACGAAATAACAATTACGAAGAAATTTATTCTGACAATCCATTTGTGCTTGTCTGTCCAACCTACGGCTGGCAAATTCCTCACATTTTAGAAAGCTGGCTTTTAAAAACACCGCTTAAAGGTTCAAAAAAAATTTATTTCATCATGACCTGCGGACAGGATATCGGCAATTCTAAAAAATATGTACAAAAACTCTGTGATATAAAACAGCTGACACTGATGGGCTGCGCACAGCTTGTGATGCCTGAAAATTATATTGCCATGTTTCCTGTGCCCGAAGAAGCCGAGGCTCGTGCCATCATCAAAAAATCCATGCCGATGCTTTCGGGGATAGCCGAGGCTATCCGTACCGAGTCTCCCCTGCCGGATGTGCCCGTAACACTCTCCGGCTGTTTTTGCAGCACTATTGTCAACAAAGTATTTTATGCACTTTTTGTCCATGACAAAAAATTTACTGTTTCAGATGCATGTATTGGCTGCGGTAAATGCAGTGAAGTATGCCCGCTTAACAACATAAGTTTTATAAAGAATCGGCCGGTATGGCAAGGCAATTGCACCCACTGCATGGCATGTATCTGCAAATGTCCTGTAAAGGCCATTGAATACGGTAAAATCAGCAAGGGTAAGCCGCGGTATCAATGTCCCGAACTTTCTGATTTTTATAGAGAATAATATATATGATTTTCTATAAGTATTAATTTTTCCCATAGAACGGGCATTGAGTTTGGATGCACTGCATATTCATTTTGCTGTAATCACACTGTACATCCCTATATTCCAAAATCATTCCGTACCGTTCGCGGAGGAAATTCACTGCTGTTGTGAGTGCGATAAAGGCATTGCGCTTACAGCAGCGCGGTCCTCCGATTTCACCGATGCACGCCAATACCCTTGAGGTCAGTCGCATATTATCTTTATAATATTCATTATTAGAAAGAGGCCCTGTCTCATGAATAATTGCCAAAGCAGCCCCCATCGATGAAGCCGAGCCGCAGATACCCCATTGACCGCATGTTGCACCGGGCATTTTAGCTGCCCGACCTGCCAATTCATCTAAAGCTTCATCTAAATTGAAATGCTCTCCGGCATTATGCACGGCTGTCAGCAATGCTGCGCCGTCAATCATATGATGCTCAGGCCCGTGCATTGAAATTCCCTGGATATTCATCAGTCTTTTCACAATTTCAATGGGATTTTGGCTCGTTTCTTTTAGACACTGTGTTTTAATTTCAACAATCTTATCGTTCATATTTTATCCTATTCCCCTTTTTATTTAAAAATCTATCTGCTTTACATTCATTTCAATTTGAGCAATTACTTTTTTTAAGGTGTCATCATTTTTTCCTGTCGGGTCTTCTAATCCCCAATCCTCATCAAAATCTTTGCCAATATACGGACAGGCAACACCACAGCCCATAGATATAGCAATATCGACCTTTGGAATGTCTGACACAAGCTTTGGCCGCTGTGTCTTTTCCATATCAATACCGTAAATTTCTTTCATCAGCCGTACCGCATCCGGATTGATTTTATCCTTAACTGATGTACCGCATGAATAAAATTCATACTTATCACTTAGATATTTTTTGCCGAGTGCCTCTGCAATCTGACTTCTGCAGGAATTGTGGACACATACAAATACAATTTTTTTCACTTTTTTCACCTTATTTCATAATTTATATTATTGCTTACTTCACGACCATATTATAGCAGTTTCATATATCCTTCACAACAAGAATCATTATACTAGCACCGTCAGAGGACTGCTTTATTTTGGATATTTTTGGGAATCATTTTTTAAAATTATTTGGCTATTTAAAAGAAGCCATGTGTCATGAAGACTTGACTTTAAAATTGGATTGTTTATACTAGATATTAGCAGGGCAGTGCCCTAAAGACATCTGATGAAAGGAAGGCTTTATGATGATTAAAGAAAGACTTGCAAAGCTTCGGGAACTTATGAAAAGAGAAGGCTATACAGCCTATGTCATCCCGACCAATGATTTTCACCTTTCCGAATATACGGGGGATTATTTTAAAGAAAGAAAGTTTATGTCAGGTTTTACAGGTTCTGCGGGAACACTTGTAGTGACAGAGGACGAGGCAGGGCTTTGGACGGACGGTCGATACTATATTCAGGCAGAACGTCAGCTTGAGGGCAGTACAATTACATTGTTTAAGCAAGGTATGGCCGGTGTGCCGATGCCGGAAGACTATCTTGCGGAAAATATGAAAGCGGGCGATGTTGTCGGCTTTGACGGCAGAGTCATCCCTGCAAAGTGGGGCATGGATTTGGAAACACGCCTTAAAGCAAAAGGCGCCGATATCAACGGCAGTAAAAATCTCGTTGATGAAATCTGGACAGACAGACCGGCGCTGCCAAAGGATAAGCTGTTTATTTTAGAGGAAAAGTATGCGGGAGAGTCCATGGCACACAAGGTTTTGCGTCTTCGTGAAAAGATGGCAGAATACGGAGCCGGCGTTCATATTTTAACATCACTGGATGATATTGCATGGCTTTATAACCTGCGCGGCAATGACATTGCCAATACACCGGTGTTTATGGCATACACGATGGTTTCATCGGAAAGTGTGCTCTTATTTATTGATTCAGATAAGCTGACACCGGAAATCAGAGCTTATCTGAAAGAAAATAATGTGGAAGTGATGCCGTATAATGCAATTTATGAGTGGCTCACATGGGTGGACAAGGATGAGCACGTGCTTCTTGATTTGAATAATGTCAACTATGCTATTGTGAAGGCGCTTCCGGCAAAGATTGAAAATAAGCCGAATCCGACCACCCTTTTTAAAGCAGTTAAAAACGATACAGAAATCGAAAATCTTTTTAAAGCGCATATTAAAGACGGTGTTGCAGTGACAAAATTTATGTACTGGCTGAAAACAAATGTTTTAAAGACAGAGATTACAGAGATTTCGGCAAGCGATTATCTTGAAAATTGCCGCCGCAAGCAGGGATGCATCGATTTAAGCTTCCCGACAATCAGCGCTTACAATGCCAATGCGGCAATGATGCATTACAGTGCGACACCGGACAGCAATGCTGTTTTAAAACCGGAGGGCTTTCTTTTAGTTGATTCCGGCGGACAGTATTATGAAGGTACAACAGATATTACAAGAACGATGGCCTTAGGCCCTGTTTGTGACGAGTGGAAAACACATTACACAGCAGTGCTTCGCGGCATGTTAAATCTTCAGAGTGCCCGTTTCCTTTACGGCTGCACAGGGCTTAATCTTGATATTTTAGCAAGAGGTCCGATGTGGGATATGGATATTGATTATCAGTGCGGTACAGGACATGGTGTCGGTTATCTTTTAGGTGTTCACGAGGGACCAAACGGCTTTAGATGGCGTGTCGTTCCTGAGAGAAATGACAGCGCAGTACTTGAGGCCGGCATGATTACAACCGACGAGCCGGGTGTTTACATCGCGGGCAGCCACGGTATCCGTATTGAGAATGAGCTTGTCTGCCGAAAAGGTGAGGCAAATGAATACGGTCAGTTTATGTATTTTGAGCCTCTGACCTTTGCACCGATAGATATTGATGCGATTGATACAGAACAGTTGACAGCCATTGATAAAAAACGTCTGAATGATTATCATAAGCTTGTTTTCGATACGATTGCCCCATATCTTACAGAGGAAGAAGCCGCATGGCTTGAAAAATATACAGCAGCAGTTTGATATGCATAAAAAATTACTTTTTGTCCATGATAAGCGTATGACAGTATAAAAAGCTTTTTTGAAAAGAGGGCAAAAAGATGGAGTATGTGAAAGCATTTTTAATCGGCGGCGCCATCTGCGCCGCCGTACAATTTTTAATGGAAAAAACAAAATTAATGCCGGGACGTATTATGGTGCTGCTTGTTTGCTCGGGCGTGGCGCTTGGTGCGCTTGGAATTTATGGACCGTTTATTGAATTTGCCGGCGCTGGTGCTTCCGTGCCGCTTATCGGTTTTGGGCACTCACTGTGGCTTGGCGTTAAGGAAGCGATTACAAATGAAGGCTTTATCGGAATTTTTAAGGGCGGTTTTAGTGCCTCAGCCATCGGTATCAGCGCGTCACTGCTGTTAGGTTATATTGCATCGCTTATATTCAATCCGAAGGCGGAGGTATAAAAGGCAAAGGGGATGCTTATGAAAAAATGAACTGCACCCCGTCAAGTAGACAATTGAAAAAATATAAATTTTTCCT
>CABUBX010000154.1 GCA_902489925.1 uncultured Lachnospiraceae bacterium
ACCGTTTGAGCCACATCCATTACATTCAATATTTTCTGTGCATAAGCAACACGCAAGACCACATCTGGCAATTCCTAATTCTCTTTTCACTTGAACACCTCCGCAACTTCAATTTTCCCCTTGCGTTAATTTCATGACAACCTCTTTATCTATCTCCTCTTTTTTATATAAATACCAGCGTTCCTCCTCTGTAATTTCACGCTGTACCCTGCACGGATTTCCGACTGCCACGACATTATCGGGAATATCTCTTGTCACGACACTGCCTGCGCCAATAACGACATTATTTCCGATAGTTACACCGCCAACAATGGTCACGCTGCCGCCAATCCAACAGTTATCACCAATCGTTACCGGCTTGCCATATTCATAGCCGCTGTTTCTCGTCTGAGGATGAATCGGATGGCCTGCCGTATAAATCCCGACATTTGGTCCAAACATACAATTATCACCGATAGTTATGGATGCCACGTCAATAAACGTACAGTGATAATTTGCAAAAAAGCTCTTTCCAATTTTAATATGAGTGCCATATTCACAGTAAAACGGCGGCACAATAAACGGCTTGTCACACTGCGGAATAACCTTTTGGACAGCCTCTGCAATTTTTTCATATTCCCATCTGTCAAGCGTATTAACATATTTTAACTTTTTCTGACATTCTGCCATTTCACGGATAACATCTGCATCGGAAATATATGCAAGACCCTTATCCCGTCGTTCCCTATTATTCATTCCCTGTATCTCCATCACTTCACCACATTTTCTATCTGCCAATCAATCGGCGTTATGCCGTGTTCTTCCAAAAACCGGTTTGTTTTGCTAAACGGTTTGCTGCCAAAAAACCCCCTGTAGGCCGACAGAGGACTTGGGTGGGGCGCCTCCAGTATGAGATGCTTCGGGTTGTTGAGCATGGATTTTTTCATCTGCGCCGGACGTCCCCATAAAATAAACACAATCGGACGGTCAACTTCATTTAAAGCCTTAATTGCCGCGTCTGTAAACTGTTCCCATCCGATACCCCTGTGGGAATTTGCCTGATGGGCACGGACTGTAAGCACCGTATTGAGCATCAGCACGCCCTGCTTTGCCCATTTTACAAGATACCCGTTATTTGGAATATAACAGCCCAAATCATCCTGAAGCTCTGTATAAATATTTACCAATGAAGGCGGTATCTCCACCTCAGGCTTAACCGAAAAGCAAAGCCCGTGCGCCTGTCCTACATTGTGATATGGGTCCTGTCCCAAAATAACAACCTTCACCTGACTAAGCGGTGTCAGATGGAAGGCATTGAAAATATCGTCTGCTGCAGGGAAAATCTGCTGCGTGCTGTATTCCTCCTTCACTTTTTCAAATAATTGTTTATAATATGGTTTTGAAAACTCAGGCTTTAACGCACTGAGCCAGTCATTCGTAATTGCTGCCATCTTTCATTCTCCTTTAAGTCAGGGCAGACGGCTGTATAAAAATCTGTACTACAGCCGCACACTGACACCTTTTTCTTTCAAATACTTTTTCAATTTCATAATTTCCAATTCTTTATAATGAAACAAAGAAGCGGCAAGCGCGGCTTCCGCACCGCCTTCGGTAAGCGCCTCGTAAAAATGTTCTTCACAGCCCGCACCGCCGGAAGCAATCACAGGGATGGATACCGCCTCTGACACAGCTTTTGTCAGCGCAATATCATAGCCTGCCTTCGTGCCGTCACAATCCATGCTTGTAAGCATAATCTCCCCGGCGCCGAGGCTGCACACCTGCTTTGCCCACCATACGGCATCAATGCCCGTATCAATACGTCCGCCATGCTTATAAATATTCCAGCCGCCGTCAAGCCGCTGCTTGGCATCAATGGCAACGACAACACACTGACTGCCAAACTTTTCTGCCGCACGGCTGATTAAGGTCGGGTCATCAATGGCTGCCGAATTGACCGAAATCTTATCCGCACCTTCTCTGAGTACTGCCCTAAAATCATCAATGGTCCGTATACCGCCGCCCACTGTAAATGGAATAAACACCTGCTCGGCAACACGTCGCACAAGGTCAACAACTGTATTTCTTGCATCCGAAGATGCTGTAATATCCAAAAACACAAGCTCATCGGCCCCTGCCTTATCATAAGCTTTCGCAATCTCCACCGGGTCACCGGCATCTTTTAAATTCACAAAATTAACGCCCTTGACAACACGGCCGCCATGAACATCAAGACACGGAATAATTCTTTTTGTAAACATAAGCATCCTCCCTTAAAGCTTTGCAAAGTTTCTCAGTATCGTAAGTCCCGCACTGCTGCTCTTTTCCGGATGGAACTGACAGCCAAACAGATTTTCGTGCTCAACCGCCGCATGAATATGCACGCCGTATTCAGCCACAGCCGCCACATCATGCGCACACCCGGCCTCAAGATAATAGGAGTGAACAAAGTATACATAGGTTTCCTCCGAAAGACCTTTAAAAAGACGGCTGTCTTTTGGTAATGCCAAAGAATTCCATCCTACATGGGGAATTTTTAAGCCACCATCAGCCTTAAGCCGTACAATTTTCCCCGGAAGAAGCGAAAGTCCCAAAACACCCGGACTTTCCTCGCTGCTCTCAAACATAAGCTGCATACCAAGGCATATGCCCAAAAAAGGTTTCCCCATGGCAGCCGCCTCTTTAATTACCGAAACAAGCCCGTAATCATGAAGCTTTTGCATCGCCTCACCAAAAGCGCCAACACCTGGCAGTATAAGCTTATCCGCATTAAGCAGCGCCGATTTATCTCTTGTCGTTATCCATGGCTCGCCAAGATAGGACAATGCCTTTTCAACACTGTTTAAATTTCCCGCATCATAATCTATAATCGCAATCATATCGCATCCCCTTTCACCAGACAACTGTATATACATGCAGCTTACATATATCATACACGGATTTTCCGATTTTTTCTACACTTAATACAAACTTTAGCACAGTAAAATCAAACTTTTCACCACAATGTCCACGCATTTTGCTATAATCCGCTGACAGGCAACGACTGTTTGCCTGTTTTCTCTTAGATTCTTGATGAATTTTGTATGTTTTTCAAGGAAAAATTAAAGTTTTTGCAACTTTTTTAATTTTTAATTTGCATTTTTTCCCAAAGTATACTATGATGAATAACGTTAGAAGTTATTAACATGTTTTAATTTTCAAGGAGGTTCCCATGAAGACATCATTTTATGTGGAATATGTAGGAAAACAGGTTGAAGAAAAGGCTGTCATCGCCAAAGTCAAAGAGCTTTGGGTTGCCGACGGCAATAAGATTAAAGATTTAAAGACATTAAATCTTTATGTAAAACCTGAAGAAAATGCTGCTTATTATGTGATAAATGAAAACGTATCAGGCAAAATCGAGCTTTAATTTTACATCTCAGACGTGACTTACATAAAAACCCTGCGGCATTAACCGCAGGGTCTTTTACTTTCACCAAAACTTTTATATGAGATTTACTTTAAAAAGCCGCTGATAATCTGTGCTTCCGCTTCTTCCTCTGTAAATCCGAGTGTCATCAGCTTAATCAGCTGTTCTCCGGCAATCTTTCCGATAGCAGCCTCATGAATCAGACTCGCATCAATATGATTTGCCGTCAGCTCCGGAATTGCGCTGACACTGGCCTCATCCATAATAATCGCATCGCACTCTGTGTGACCGGCGCAGGCATTATTGCCATTAATTTTTGATAAAAACCGCTGATGGGAAGTGCCTCTTGCAACCGAGCGGGACATCACATCCGCACTTGAGCCGTCGCCGTCTAAGTCCACCTCAAAATCTGTCTTTGCCCACTGCTTGCCGTGTGTCATAATCTTTTCTTTAATAACAAGCTTTGCATTGTCTTTAAGCTTTGCCTTTGTGACACGCTCTGTGGAATCCACACCCTTAATCTGCACGGAATCCATCTCCATATAGCCGCCCTCATCAATCTCAATGATTGTTGTCGGATTTAAGATACGCTCACCGTTGCCGTCGCCCTCACCGTAATGCTTCTCCACATATTTCACACGGGCATTTTTCCCGATATGAAAGCTGTGGATGCCGTCATGCTCAGACGCCTGCTCGCCGCAGTTATGAATACCGCAGCCCGCAACAATCGTCACGTCCGCATCATCTCCGACAATAAAATCATTATATACAAGCTCTTTTAAACCGCTCTCACTTAAAATTACAGGAATATGCACACTCTCATTTTTCGTGCCCGGTTTAATAATAATATCAATGCCCGGCTTGTCCGTCTTTGTCACAATCTCAATATTAGCAGTCGATTTTCTTGCGGCACTCTCCCCGTTGGCACGGATATTGTAAGCACCCTCCGGCACTTCATGGAGACCCGATACCTGTTCTAATAAACTTAATTCAATTGCGTCCATGATATCACTCTCCTTTATAAAATCTGCAGCCGCCCAAATCACCTAAAAGCGACGGCAGTACATCTTCACGCTCGCCGTACTCGACAATCTCGCCGTCGGCAATCACAACAATCTTATCTG
>CABUBX010000155.1 GCA_902489925.1 uncultured Lachnospiraceae bacterium
TCATATTTATTTTGGAGGTCATCTATATGAAAAAAACCATCGTCAGTATTTTACTGACACTTGTATACGCGTTTGTGGCATTTTGGTTTATGCTGCCGGCCATCAATCTGCGTTCAAAAGACTTTTACATTTATTTGATTACAGTCATTGCGGTTTATTTGATTGTTTCATTGTTTATGAAGGGCAGTACAGTCATTCATGACAGCGTTAAAAGCAGAAGCATTAATTTTTCCGGAGTGAAGGGCAGCGGCATTGTGACTAAGATATTACTCGGGGTTATTTTGGTATGTATCGTGGTCATCGTTGGTGGCACTTTAATTTCGGCAGAAATTTTTCACGCCTCGGCTTATCAGAAGCTGATGCCTGTAGAGGAAAGGGATTTTACGGAGGATATCAGCCAGATTTCCTTGAAAGATGTTCCTGTTGTAGACAGAGATTCTGCAGTGCGTCTCGGTGATAGAAAGCTTGGTGAGCTTGTAGAATTTGTATCGCAGTTTGAGGTGGACGAGTCTGCATATTCGTATACACAGATTAATTATAACGGTGTGCCTACCCGTGTGGCACCGCTTATGTACGGTGATATTATTAAGTGGTTTAATAACCAGTCTAAAGGTATTCCGGCATATATCAGTGTTGATATGACAACGCAGGATGTAACATTGCACCGTCTCGAGGAGGGCATCCGTTATTCGCCGGGTGAACTTTTCTTTAGAAATTTGGACAGACATTTAAGATTCTCATATCCGACATATATGTTTGATGACAATTATGCTTTTGAAGTGGATGATGAGGGCAACCCATACTGGATTTGTCCGGTTATAGAATACAGAATCGGTCTTTTTGGCGGTAAAGATATCAAAGGTGTTGTGATTATGGATGCGCAGGATGGTACAAGTCAGTATTATCCGATTGCGGAAGTTCCTCAGTGGGTTGATCAGGCCTATTCGACGGATATTGTCATTAATCAGATTGATTACTGGGGCAGATTTAAGAAAGGCTATTTTAACACCATTTTCGGACAGAAGGAGATGAGCCAGTCTTCCGGCGGATATAATTATCTTGCTCAGGATGATGACGTGTGGGTTTACACAGGTCTTACAAGTACAGGAAATGACCAGTCTAATATCGGTTTTGTGCTTGTTAATCTAAGAACGAAGGAGGCGCGCTATTATCCGGTGTCCGGTGCAACTGAGTATTCAGCGATGGATTCTGCAGAAGGTCAGGTACAGCATCTGGCATATCAGGCAACCTTCCCTATCCTGCTTAACGTTGCCAACCAGCCGACATATTTTCTTTCATTAAAAGATAATGCCGGACTTGTAAAGCAGTTTGCTTACATTAACGTGGAACGCTATCAGGAAGTAGCTATCGGCTCGACTATTACGGAGGCCTATAATCAGTATTTGAAGATGGCCGGGGAGAATGCGGATTTGTCGGTGGACGAATCTGCTGTAAAGACAGAGCGTCAGATTGTTAAGAGTGTATCTTCAGCAGTGAAGGACGGAAATACTTATTATTATATCCAGCTTGAAAATTCAGACAAGGTATTTACAGCCTCTATTCAGCTTGATGATATTTTGGCGGTCGTTAAGGCCGGAGATACAGTCTCTATAAAATATGTGGAGATGGAAGCACAATTTATTGATATTAATGAGATTGAACTTGTGAAACAATCTTGATATCATCGGAAAAATCATATATAATAATAGCGATGGCGCCAATTTGAGGCAGACTCAGATTGGCGTCTTTTTTGTGACATCGGAAATTTTTTATAGATAAGGAGATTGGTTATGGAAAAGAAAGTAAGAACACGATTTGCCCCAAGTCCGACAGGACGTATGCATGTGGGGAACTTGAGAACTGCATTATATGCTTATTTAATTGCAAAGCATGAAGGCGGAGATTTCCTTTTAAGAATAGAGGATACAGACCAGGAACGTTATGTGGAAGGCGCTGTGGATATTATTTACAGAACACTTGAGAAAACAGGACTGATTCATGATGAAGGTCCGGACAAGGATGGCGGCTGCGGTCCTTATGTTCAGAGCGAACGTCAGAACAGCGGTATTTACTTGGAATATGCGAAGCAGCTTGTGGAAAAAGGCGAGGCTTATTACTGCTTTTGTGATAAAGAGCGCCTCGATTCTTTAAAGCAGGAGGTTGCCGGAAAAGAAATTGTAATTTATGATAAACATTGTTTAAGTCTTTCAAAGGATGAAGTTGAGGAAAAGCTTGCGGCAGGTATTCCTTATGTTATTCGTCAGAATAACCCGACAACAGGAACGACAACATTCCATGATGAGATTTACGGGGACATTACAGTTGATAATTCAGAACTTGATGATATGATTCTTATTAAGTCTGACGGTTATCCGACATATAATTTTGCCAATGTTGTCGATGACCATTTGATGGGTATTACACATGTTGTCAGAGGCAATGAGTATTTATCATCATCACCGAAATATAATCGTTTGTATGATGCCTTCGGCTGGGAAGTGCCGGTATATGTGCACTGTCCGTTAATTACGAATGAAGAACATAAAAAACTGAGTAAAAGAAGCGGCCATTCCTCCTATGAGGATTTACTTGAGCAGGGCTTTATTTCTGAAGCAATTGTCAACTATGTTGCATTGCTTGGTTGGTGTCCGGAAGATAACAGAGAAATCTTTTCTTTGGACGAGCTTGTGAAAGCCTTTGATTATCATCATATGAGCAAGACACCTTCAGTTTTTGATATTGTAAAGCTTAAATGGATGAATGGCGAATATATGAAGGCTATGGATTTTGATAAGTTTTATGAGATGGCAGAGCCATATCTTAAAGAAGTTATCACAAGAGATGTAGATTTAAAGAAAATAGCAGCGCTTGTCAAAACAAGAATCGAAGTGTTTACAGATATCAAAGACCATGTTGATTTCTTTGAAAATGTACCGGAATATGATATTTCCATGTACGCACATAAAAAGATGAAGACAACGCCGGAAACTTCTCTTGAGGTGCTTAAAGAGATCCTCCCTGTGTTTGAGGCGCTTGATGATTACAGTAATGACAGCCTTTATCAGACACTTGTTGCTTTTGTTAAGGAAAAAGGTTATAAGAACGGCTATGTGATGTGGCCAATCAGAACAGCTGTATCAGGAAAGCAGATGACACCGGGCGGTGCGACAGAGCTTATGGAGATTCTTGGCAAGGAGGAATCTTTAAGCCGTATTCATGCAGCCGTTGATAAACTGACAAAGGAACTGTAGAATGGGTTTTAATAAGGCACAGCAGGAGGCAATTGAGCATGTCAAAGGACCGATGATGGTGCTTGCAGGGCCGGGCTCGGGGAAGACGACAGTCATTACCCACAGGGTGAAGGCACTTATAGAAAAAGCCGGTGTGCCGCCTGAAAATATTTTGGTTGTGACTTTTACAAAGGCGTCTGCTTCAGAGATGAAGCAGCGCTTTTTAAAATTGATGGGGAAAACGTCAGTCCCGGTGTCCTTTGGCACTTTTCATGCCGTGTTTTTTACAATATTGAAGCATGCCTATGGTTATGACAGTACAAGTGTGCTGACAGAACAAAAACGTCGGGAAATTTTTGATATGCTTATTAGCCGATACGACATTGATGTGGATGATGAGGGCGAGTTTTTTGATAATATGGCCGGAGAAATCAGTCTCGTTAAAAGTGAGATGATTCCTGTGGACAGTTATTATTCAACAACCTGTGCGGCAGATGTGTTCAGACGCTTTTATAAAGCCTATGATGCAAAACTGCGCAGCCTTCGCCTGATTGATTTTGATGATATGATGCTGTATACATATGAGCTTTTTAAAGCGCGTGCGGATATATTAAAGGCATGGCAGAATAAATTCCGATATATTCTTATTGATGAGTTTCAGGATGTGAGTCCGCTTCAATATGCGATTGTGCGGCTTTTGGCAGCCCCTGAGAATCACTTGTTTATCGTGGGGGACGATGACCAGTCCATTTATAATTTCAGAGGGGCAAAACCGGAGATTATGCTTAATTTTCCAAAAGATTATCCTGAGGCAAAGACAGTTTTGCTCGGTATAAATTATAGGTGTACGCCTTGTATCGTGGAGGCGGCAGGACGGGTCATCGGACATAATAAAGTACGCTATGATAAAAAGTTAAAGGCTTTCGGCACAGAAGCGGGAGTGCCGGTGCAGGTTAAAGCTTTTAAGACTCCGAGAGAAGAAAATGAGTTTCTCGTGCAGACGGTAATGAAGCTTCATAAAGACGAAGGTCTTTCGCTTCAGGATATAGCGGTGCTTTTCAGAACGAATCATGGGGCAAGAAGTCTTGTAAGTTTTCTTATGAGCTGCAATATTCCTTTTAAAATGAAGGATACCCTTCCGAATATTTATGAGCACTGGATTATGTATGATATTTTGGCTTATATGCGCGCGGCCTGCGGCAGCGGAAGCCGCAAAGATTTTTTGCGCATTATTAATCGGCCGAATCGCTATGTGGCAAGAAAGTATTTTGACAGCG
>CABUBX010000156.1 GCA_902489925.1 uncultured Lachnospiraceae bacterium
GATTAAGAGTATTTCAAGAGAAGCAGGCTCAAGAACGAAGATTGCCGTGCATTCAAACAACCCTGAAGTTGACCCTGTAGGCGCTTGTGTCGGTATGAACGGTATGCGTGTGAATGCGATTGTCGATGAGCTTCGCGGTGAAAAAATCGATATTATCAACTGGAGTGAAGATTCCTCAGTATTCATTGAGAATGCATTGAGCCCGGCAAAAGTAATTTCTGTGACAGTGGATGAGGAAGAAAAGAGTGCAAGTGTTATTGTTCCGAATCATCAGCTTTCACTGGCTATTGGAAAAGAGGGACAGAATGCACGCCTCGCAGCCCGTCTGACAGGATATAAGATAGATATTAAGAGCGAAGCTCAGGCTTATGATGCGCCGTCAAAATTTGATGACTATGAAGATGAATATGACGGAGAAGAAGATGGCTCATGGGAGGCGTAAAAAAAATTCCGGCGAGACAGTGCTGCGGCTGTCGGGAGATGAAAAATAAAAAAGAGATGTTCAGGGTGATAAGGACGCCGGAAGGTGAAATTGTACTGGATGCCACCGGGAAGAAGAATGGACGGGGCGCATATATATGCCCGTCATCAGAGTGCCTTAAAAAGGCAGAAAAGTCAAAAGGCCTTGAACGTTCACTGAAAGTCCAAATTCCGCAGGAGGTTTATGATACACTGGCTAAGGAGATGGAAAAGCTTGGTAAATGATAAAATATTATCGATGATTGGACTTGCATGCAAGGCGGGAAAAGTTGTCAGCGGTGAGTTTTCGGTAGAAAAGTCTGTGAAATGCGGCAAGGCATCGGTCGTTGTACTGGCCGGGGATGTATCAGAAAATACAAAGAAAAAGTTCACAAATATGTGTGCATATTATAAAGTGCCGCTATATATGCATGGCACGAAGGAAAGTCTTGGAAGGGCAACCGGCAAGGAATATAGGGCTTCGATTGCTATTCAGGATGAGGGCTTTAAGAAAGCCATAGTGAAGCTTGTAGATTCGTCAAAATAGCGGAGGTAGTTGAATGTCAAAAGTAAGAGTTCATGAGCTGGCAAAAGAGCTTGGCAAGAGCAGTAAAGATATTATATATGCGCTGAAGGGTCATGGCATTATTGTTGAAAGTCATATGAGCACAATCGGTACGGACAGTGCTGAAAAAATAAGAAGATTTTATAACACATCGTCAAAGTCTTCGGCGAAAGAGGAAGCAAAAGTAACGGGAAATAAGGAAAATATGAAAAATACACAGGAAATAAAAACAGAGACAAAAACGGCAGAAAAGCAGCCGGCAAAAACAGAAAATCGGTCGGGAAACAATCGCCCGGCAGAAAAAAAAGCAGAGGGTCCAATTCGCAGCCGTGAGGGCGGCCAGAGAGATAACCGCAGAGACGGCGGCAGAAGTTTTGGCGGCAACCGTGAAGGCGGACAAAGAGACGGCCAGAGAGATAACCGCAGAGACGGTGGCAGAAACTTTGGCGGCAATCGCGACAACAGAGGCCGTGATAAGGATTCTAAATTTAATTTGGACAGCGCAATTTCAAAGGAAGTTGTTGTAACAAAGGATTCCACAAGGGAAACAAGAAGAAACTTTAAAGATAAAGGTGCAAAGGATAAGAATAACCGCGAAAGAGAAAACGAAAAGAAGGGCTCAAAGAGTTTCCAGCTTTCAAAGAAATCACTCACACCGCCTGCACCGAAGCCGAAGCCGGTTGTGGAAAAAGTCACAAATATTGAGCTGCCTGATACAATTACTTTGAAAGAGCTTGGCGAGAAGATGAAGATTTCTCCGTCAGAGATTATTAAGAAGCTTTTCCTTTCAGGTAAGATTGTGACATTAAATACAGAGATTTCCTACGATGAGGCAGAAGAAATCGCGCTTGAGTACGATATTCTCTGTGAACATGAAGTTGTTGTCGATGTGATTGAGGAACTTTTAAAAGAGGATGAGGAAAGCGAGGACGATTTACAGGCAAGACCTCCGGTTGTCTGCGTTATGGGTCACGTTGACCACGGTAAGACATCTATCCTTGATGCTATCAGAAAAACAAGTGTGACAACAGGTGAGGCCGGTGGTATCACACAGCATATCGGTGCTTATGTTGTAGAGGCAAACGGTCAAAAGATTACTTTCCTTGATACACCGGGACATGAAGCTTTTACAGCGATGCGTTTAAGAGGTGCACTTGCGACAGATATCGCAATTTTAGTTGTTGCAGCAGACGACGGTGTGATGCCTCAGACAATCGAGGCGATTAATCATGCTAAGGCTGCCGAAATTGAAATTATTGTTGCAATTAATAAGATTGATAAGCCGAGTGCCAATATTGACCGTGTAAAGCAGGAATTAACAGAGTATGGTCTCATTGCAGAAGACTGGGGCGGCGATACAATTATGGTGCCTGTATCTGCGCATACGAGAGAGGGACTTCCGGAATTGTTGGATATGATTTTACTTGTGGCAGAGATGCGTGAGTTAAAAGCAAATCCGAACAGAAATGCAAGAGGTCTCGTCATTGAAGCGAAGCTTGATAAGGGTCGCGGTTCTGTAGCGACAGTTCTTGTGCAAAAAGGTACATTAAATGTCGGTGATACAATTGCAGTCGGTACAGCTTACGGCCGTGTGCGTGCAATGATTGATGATAAAGGTCGCCGTGTGAAGAAAGCAGGTCCGTCAACACCGGTTGAGATTTTAGGCTTAAATGATGTGCCGCAGGCAGGTGAAGTTTTTGTGGCAACAGATTCCGAGAAAGAAGCCCGTTCATTTGCAGAGACATTTATTGCAAATAATCGTGAAAAGATGCTTGCCGATACAAAATCAAAATTATCTTTGGATGGTTTGTTTGACCAGATTCAGGCCGGCCAGATTAAAGACTTGAATATCGTTGTAAAAGCGGACGTTCAGGGTTCTGTGGAGGCTGTGAAGCAGAGTCTTGTGAAGCTTTCAAATGATGAGGTTGCCGTTAAGGTCATCCATGGCGGTGTCGGCGCTATCAATGAATCTGACGTAACTTTAGCATCTGCTTCCAATGCAATCATCATCGGCTTTAACGTTCGTCCGGATAACACAGCAAAGCAGATTGCAGAGCAGGAAAATGTCGATGTTCGCTTATACCGCGTCATCTACAATGCAATCGAGGATGTAGAAGCGGCAATGAAAGGTCTTCTTGACCCGACATTTGAGGAAAGAATTATCGGTCATGCAGAAGTGCGCCAGACATATAAGGTATCCGGTGTCGGTACAATTATCGGCGGCTATGTGCTTGACGGTAAAGTTGTCAGAGGCTGTAAGGCACGTCTTTTAAGAGATAATATTGTTATTCATGAAGGTGATTTAGCTTCTCTGAAACGTTTTAAAGATGATGTGAAGGAAGTTAATGCCGGATATGAGTGCGGTATGTCCTTTGAAAAATATAATGACATCAAAGAGGGCGATAGAATTGAGATGTTTGTCATGGAGGAAGTTGAAAGATAAACAATCGCCGGATTGGAGTAGATATGCGAAAAAACAGTATTAAAAATACAAGAATTAATGGGGAAGTTTTAAAAGAATTAAGCCGTATTATCTCCAGAGAAATTAAGGACCCGAGAATTTGTCCGATGACAAGTGTTGTTTCTGTTGAAGTGACGCCGGACCTTAAATACTGTAAGGCTTATATCAGTGTGCTTGGGGATAAGAAGGCTCAGGAGGATACGGTTGAAGGACTAAAGAGTGCCCTTGGCTATATCCGCAGAGAGCTTGCACGCTCGGTAAATCTTCGTCATACACCGGAAATAACTTTCTGTCTTGACCAGTCGATTGAGTATGGCGTGAATATGTCGAAACTGATTGATGATGTAACAAAAGATTTAAAGGACAGTGAAAGCGATGGAGAATAAACTTTTGGCGCTTTTAGATGAGGCGGAAACTGTGGCAATATCAGGCCACGTCCGCCCTGACGGAGATTGTGTCGGCGCATGCATGGCATTGTATCACTATGTCAAAGACAATTATTGTGAGACAGAGGTTTCCGTTTTTTTAGAGCCTATAGCAGAAAGCTACAAGGTGATTGACGGTACAGAAAAAATCATTTCAGACAGCAGTGAGGATAAAAAGTTTGACCTTTTTATTGCGCTTGACTGCGGAGATAAAAAGCGTCTTGGTCCTTTTTCAAAATACTTTGACGCTTCTGTAAAAACCTTGTGTATTGACCATCATATAAGCAATGTATATTTTGCGGATGAAAATATTGTATGTCCTGATGCGAGCTCTACATGTGAGGTTTTAGCGGATTTGTTTGAGGATGATGTGCTTGATGAATGTGCAAGGGCGCTGTATATGGGAATCATATGCGATACGGGCTGCTTTAAATATACAAATACATCAAGACATACGATGGAAATTGCAGGCAGTCTTATTGAGAAGGGTGTCCATACCGAAAAGATGATGGATGAAGTCTTTTTTGCAAAGACTTATATGC
>CABUBX010000157.1 GCA_902489925.1 uncultured Lachnospiraceae bacterium
ACAGGCAAGTACAAAACCGCCGTGAAGGCGCTCGATTTCTTTAACCGCCGCAGCCATATCCGCATCATTTGTACCGACCACAACAATATTGTGATGGTCATGTGAAACCGATGCTGCCAATGCACCGCGCTTTAAACCAAAGCCTTTGACAAGCCCGTTGGAAACACGGCCGTTCTTTCCGTAACGCTCGACAACCGAAAGCTTTAAAATATCTCTGCCCACATCCTGACGGATTTCGCCGTCGATAACCTCCATCCATTCCAAAAGCTCGTGATTAATAATCTGGTCTTTAATCATACCGATTACCCGACATTTTGCCCGTTTTCCGCTTGCAGGAATTTTAAACTTTTCTTCACTGAAATCCGGTGCGATATGGACTGTATCAAAGAGCTTTTCAGGATACTGCTTCATCGGGCACGGTCTTGCACCATTTTCATCAGCCACAATACGTCCATCTTTCATGACAAGCACCGGCTTAATCGTCTCAAGATTCTCTAACAGCACAATGTCTGCGTAACGTCCCGGTGTGATTGAGCCGATATCCTGTTCCATACGAAAATGCTTTGCGGCATTGATTGTTGCCAGCTTAATCGCCTGTACAGGGTCCATACCAAGCTTAATTGATTTCTCGATGTTATAGCTGATATGACCTTCTCTTGCAATATCATTCACATGCTTATCATCCGTGCAAAACATCAGATTGTCCGTCGGCAAATGATGTGACACAACACCCGAAATCAATTTTTCCACATTGCGCTCACTGCTGCCTTCACGAATCAATGCTTTAATTCCCACGCGAAGGCGATTTCTTAATTCCTCATACTCTACCGATTCATGGTCATCCGATAAATGGCCTGCTGCATAAACATTTAATGCCTCCGGTTCAAGCCCGATTGCATGACCGTTGCATATTTTATTTTGCTTTAGCGATGCATTCACTTTTTCAAGATACTCATCTTTAATGCCCAAAATCTTTGACGGGTCAAGTTCACCAAGGCTCAGTGCTTCCGGCATCTCAAGCAGCCGGCTGACTTCTTCAACACCAAGCACACCGCCGGTTGTTTCTAGTCCCGGTGCTGTCGGCACGCGTGAAGGAATTTCCAAAAAAATACGAAACGGCAGCTTATCCATATCTTTAATCATCGCTAAAAGTCCGTCAATCCCCGCAACATTGGCAATCTCCATCGCATCCACACATAAAGTTGTCGTACCCCATGGAATAATCACATCCCCCAACGCCTCCGGTGTCAAAAGCGTTGTTTCTATATGTATATGTGCATCAATAAATCCCGGAACCGCATAACAGCCCTTACCGTCAATGACTCTCTTTGCCTCCTTTTTTTCAGGATTCAGCGCTACGATTCTTTGACCGTAAATGCCGACACTTCCCGGTATAATCTCATCCGTAAACACATTCACAATTTTTACATTATCAAGCAGCACATCAAATGGTCTTATGCCTTTTGCCGCCTCAAGCTGTTCTTTAAATATCTTCAAATCATCACTCATAACGAATCTCTCCCTTGTTATATTTTTTTCCGTATCAATATATGATTTAAAATGCCGTCCACATAATATTCTCTCGAATAAAGTACAGGATTTCCAAAAAACTCATATCCTATTTCATCCATATAAAGCAGCGGTGCCCCTTTAGCAACCTGAAGCCGTTCTGATAAAAAGCAATCGGCGGCAACGGCGCGCACCTCCGTAATGTCCATAGACACCTGCTGACCGCACACTTCCTCAAGAAAAACAAATATTGGCTTTTTTAATAAATCCTCGCTATAAACTTCTTTTTTTATTAAATCAACCGCTATATAATCCAAACAGTAGATAGCCGGCCGGCCATCCGCTGTAATCAATCGCCATGTCTCATACACCATATCGCCGACTTTAATTTTCAGCCTTTTGGCAATATCTTCATCTGCTGCAATTTTTTTATAATCGCAGGCTGCAATTTTTGATACATAGCCCGCATCAGTCACCATATTCAAAAATTCTTTTTCCAAATCCATACGGGTACATACATTCAGCACCTGATGATTAACAATCGTACCTACGCCATGCTTTCTATTAATAAATCCTTCTCTTTCCAATATTGACAAACAGTCGCGTACCATCGTTCTGCTGATGCCCATCTGCTGTGCCAGTTCTACCTCCGGAGGCAACCGGTCTGATTTTGCATAAATCCCTTCCCGCATTTCATGAATTAATCGATTTGTCATCTCTCTTGACAATTCATTGCCCATCTCTCTTACCTCCATCGCCACAAAATAGGTAATACCTATTTTTTATTTATCATATATAAAATGTCGCAAAATGTCAATGGGCATATTCACAAAATATGAACTCATAAATTTAAAAAGAGATGTCAAATTTCTCTGACATCTCTGATATAATATTTATTACTCTGCTTTCTGTCGGGCAGATACTGCACTTCATCTTCTGATATAAAACATATCGGAGGCTGCATGTCTGTTAAATGTCATGTATTCCCCCCAACGAAATTCATGACATGCAATTCGATAATTTCATTGCCACCTTAACCTTACGCTGATTTTTTCTTGCCTATGACACAGACAGGCTCATGAAAAAAATTCCATGAGCCTGTCTGTACCTTAATTAATTTTTATAAAAATACATTTTTCATAACGTTATCTTTAATTTTCCAATACTTTAAGAAATTATCTATAAATATACATCCTTGTCATATCAGGTTCATCATCTCCCTGAACCATACACAAAAATTCCCAACCATATCTTTCATAAAAGTTTATATGGTCTGTAATCAAATAGATTGGCGTTATTCCCTTTAATTTCATATCCTTCACAACAATATCCAGTAACTGTCCCGCAATTCCTTGACAGCGATATTCCTTTTCAACATACACCGCACATACATTGGGTGAAAGGTCTTTTCTATCGTGGAAATCATTTTCAATGACTCCAAGACCGCCCACAATGCGTCCGCCATCCAGACAAAGATACCAGCCATATTCCGTTTCATTATTCAGGTAGGCTTCCATACATTCAAGGTAAGCCTCTTTCGGCACTTTCCATTTGTCATGAAACCACGTGGCAGCTTCTTCCTTCAATTCCGGTTTTTTTCTTAAATTAACATAAGTATGTGTGCTCATATTTTCTCTTTCCCCCCTACTTCAAATTTTTAACATTCTATTGAGTATAAATAAGCCAACAAATCTTTCTTAATAAGCGGTTCACAATGACTGAGTATACAGTAATTGCAATCAACCGTACCGCCTTTTTTCAAATGTAAAAAGCAAGAAACTATAGCCTGTTCATCAGAAGATACAACTTGAAGCAACTCTTTTTGATGCCTTATATAATTTCCTGTTTGCTTAAAAGCAATTGCCTGTACGATGAAGGAAGCAGATTTATACAATCCTCGCAAGATATCTTCATTCTTTTCATACAGCATATTATGAACACAGCCATGGAATATGTTGCAAGCACCGATTTTGATTGCTCTATTCACACTGCCCTCATCAATAACTTCCAGTAATTCATCAAGACTTCCCCTAATCGGTGTGGTGTCGTAATAAAACTGGAACAAGTCGGACGGTTCCCAATTCATAATATCATCTTTCCCCGAAAGAAAACCACAAATCATTTCCCTGTGCGGAAGAACATTCAACATTGTATTATAAGTTTGAATATCCACAGCAGACAATTCATCCAAAATTACAACAATATCAATGTCGCTTGCCTCCGTTGCTTCACCACGGCCATAACTGCCCTGTAAACCGACAAACCACACACGGCTTCCGAAAATCTCATCTAATGTCTGCAAAAAACTTTTCATCCAAGCAGTAATATCTATCATCTTGATTACCTCGTTAAATTCTCTTCTCTGTTTTCAGGTCGATGAGGACACAGCATTTCAGTATGTAATTGTAAAACACAAGGTCGATATAATAGTCCTGCTTCTCCGTATGAATGTGCTGTTGCCTTGACACAAAAGCATATCCCTTCCCAAGCTCCATCAAAAATTTCTGCAAATTGGAAAGAGGTCTTATAGAAAGAATAAAAGCTATATAGATTCGACTTTGTATAACCTTTTCCGTATTCAGCCGATAATTCTTTTGCTAACTTTTTATAATTTCAGCACCATATTTTGCCCTATCCTCGCCCTGCAATTCTTCACTTGCAATTCTATAACCAAGGAGCCAATTTCTCTGTATCAGCGTTGTATTGACCGCCCGATATGCAGCTTTTTGTGAAGATTCAATAATCCCACACATATCCTTTAAAATGTCATCGGTTTTAACAAAATTATCCATAAAATTATTTTGACCGATTTTTTCTAATTTATTCTCCATAGCCATCGCTCCTTGGAATTTTCTAATTACTTGAATTTATATTTTCCTTTTCCGTGACCGGATACCGGTTCAATAATATCTGCCTGTAGCAAATTGGAAAGAAGTT
>CABUBX010000158.1 GCA_902489925.1 uncultured Lachnospiraceae bacterium
GGCAAGGGAATGAGAGTTTCAAGCCGAGAAGAAGATTTCATTGAAAATTTTCATATGGCTCAGATGGAATCCGTCAATGCCTTTGCGGACAATACAATGTATATTGAAAAGTATATTGTCAATCCGCGTCACATTGAGTTTCAAATTCTTGCCGATAAGTTCGGAAATGTTGTTCATCTCGGAGAACGGGATTGCTCAATTCAGAGACGGCATCAAAAAGTCCTTGAGGAGGCGCCGTCAGCAGCGATTGATGCGGATTTGCGTGGGCGAATGGGTGAAGTGGCGGTGCGTGCGGCAAAAGCAGTCGGCTATGAAAATGCAGGTACAATTGAATTTTTGCTGGATGCAAACAAGGATTTTTATTTTATGGAAATGAATACAAGAATCCAGGTTGAACATCCGGTGACTGAGATGGTAACGGATACAGATTTAATCAAAGAGCAGATTCGTATTGCAGCCGGTATGCCGCTTTCATTCACACAAGAGGATATTCATGTCACAGGACATGCCATCGAATGTCGTATTAATGCAGAAAATCCTGAGAAAAATTTCAGACCGTGTCCGGGTGTCATTGAAGATGTGCACATACCGGGAGGAAACGGTATTCGTGTAGATACAGCGATTTTTGCAGGATGTGAAGTTGTACCGTATTATGATTCTATGATTGCAAAGCTTATTGTGCGCGGACGCACAAGAGAAGAAGCCATACAGAAGATGCGCAGCGCCCTTGGCGAATTTATTGTTCAGGGTGTTGATACAAATCTCGATTTCCAGTATGAAATTATTAATCATCCTAAGTTTATATCCGGCGACATTGACACCGGATTTATTGAATCAATAAAAGACTAAAAGGAGAGGCCGACGATGCTTAAAGGAATGTTTAAGAAAACAAAATATGTTCCTGTGAAAGAAAATCAGATAAACGAAGAAAACGGCGGCTCTGTCTCTGAAAATATTCCGGCTTACGAAAATGAGGAGGCAGATGGCGGTCAGCCGACAGTGCCGGAGGGGCTTTTTATCAAATGTAAAATTTGCCGAAAGACAATTTACCGGCCTGATTTTGAAGAAAATCTTTTTGTTTGCCCGGAATGTGGAAAATATCATCGTGTCTATGCCAAAAGCAGAATCCGCATGATTATTGATGAAGATACCTTTGAGCCGTGGGATACTGATTTAGATGTTGCCAATCCGATTGATTTTGACGGTTATCCGGAAAAAATTGAGGCGCTTAAAAATGAGCTTAAAATTGACGAAGCGGTAACAACAGGCCGCGGGCAGATTTTTGGCCGCGATACGGTCATTGCAGTGATGGATTCCCGGTTTATGATGGGAAGTATGGGCAGTATTGTGGGCGAAAAAATTACCCGCGCTGTTGAAAGAGCAACAAATCTTAGACTTCCGATTGTTATTTTCTGCTGTTCAGGCGGCGCCCGTATGCAGGAGGGTATGATTTCGCTGATGCAGATGGCAAAAACGAGTGCGGCACTAAAGCGGCACAGCGATGCCGGGCTTGCATATTTCAGTGTGCTTACAGACCCGACAACAGGTGGTGTGACGGCAAGCTTTGCCATGCTCGGCGATGTGATTTTAGCTGAACCGGAATGTCTTATCGGATTTGCTGGCCAGCGTGTTATTGAGCAGACAATATGCCAAAAGCTTCCAAAAGGTTTTCAAAGCGCGGAGTTTGCGCTAGGACACGGATTGATTGATGCGATTGTTGAGCGTAAGGACTTGAAAAAAGTTTTGCACAAACTGATAGTGATGCACAGTCCGTATGTGCCTGAGGCAAAGAAGGAAGAAGGTGAGTGACGATGGCATTATCCGCATGGGATAGAGTGCGCATTTCAAGAGGGCAGAACAGACCGACAAGTTTATTTTATATAGAACAGCTTTTTGATGACTTTACAGAGCTTCACGGAGACCGGCATTTTAGTGATGATAAGGCAATTGTCGGCGGACTTGCTTTTTTCAACGGGCGTCCTGTCACAGTTATTGGTGAGCAAAAGGGACGTACGGTTAAAGAAAATGTATGCAGAAATTTTGGTATGCCAAATCCTGAAGGTTATAGAAAGGCATTGCGGCTGATGCAGCAGGCGGATAAGTTTAACCGTCCGATTATCTGTTTTGTTGATACGGCAGGTGCGTTTTGCGGCATGGAGGCTGAAGAAAGAGGACAGGGAGAGGCAATCGCAAGAAATCTTTTTGAAATGGCAGGATTTAGGGTACCGATTCTTTCTATATTAATAGGTGAGGGCGGAAGTGGCGGCGCCTTGGCTCTGGCTGTAGCCAATGAAGTATGGATGCTGGAAAACTCGACTTATTCGGTGCTTTCTCCTGAGGGCTTTGCTTCGATTTTATGGAAAGACGGTAAGCGGGCTCATGAGGCGGCTGAGGTGATGAAAATGACAGCGCTTGAGCTTAGAGAGCTTCAGGTTGTTGATAAAATTGTCAGGGAGCGTGAACTGCTTACAGAAGATACAAGCGAAGAAGTTATCACAAAACTTCGTCGTGGTTTGAACCGCTTTTTTATGGAATGTGATAAAAAAACACCGGAATTGCTTCAAAAAGAGCGGTATGAGCGATTTAGAAAGTTTTAACTCAGAATAAGAGGAGGGATTTATAATGGCAAATGAAGTGATTGATTATGCAGTTTGGCCGGGGGTTGTAAAGGCCGGTGAGGAAACTGAGGTTTATATTCAGCCAAAGGGCGGACATGCCCGTTTTGACTGCAGATTCAGAAATTGGGGATGGACTAAAAAATGGAATAATCTTTATGCAGATGCCTATGATACACCGGACGTATCTGTGAAATATAAGATTTATATTTTGCCGATGGAAGAAAGCAATGAGCCGGATGTATGGCAGCATTATCCGTATGTGGTACCGGTTTTGACAGAAGACGGAGGGCTTAAATTCAGCTATACATTTGCACGCGAGCAGGAATATATTCTTGCTGTAGAGGAAAATGACAGCGGAACACAGAAGCTTCGCCTGCGTATTTATGCAGTCAATGAGGACTTATACGGACTTCGTGCATATAAGGGGGATATGCATGTCCATTCTCATTATTCGGATGGCCGTGAAGCGCCTGAATTTGTTGCGGCAAACTACCGTCAGGCCGGGTTTGATTTCATGTCTCAGACCGACCACCATAAATATTTCCCGTCGGTGAAACTGATGAATGCGTTTAAGGACATTCCGGTTGGGATTAAATTCTATCCGGGTGAAGAAGTCCATGAGCCGGGCGGATATATCCATGTCATTAACTTTGGCGGCTCATTCAGCGTCAACGAATATTATCTTGAAAATAAAGAAGCCTGTGATTGTGAGATTGATGAAATTAAAAATACATTGATTAAAATCAGCGATGAGGCAGAGCGGCTCGATATCGCAAGGCGTATATGGATTTCAGAACAAATTAAGCGCGGCGGCGGCCTTTCGGTTTTAGTTCATCCGCATTGGATTAACATGGCTTATAATATGCGGGATTCGGTGACAGATTACCTTTTTGAACATCAGGTTTATGATGCCTTTGAGCTGCTTGGCGGTCAGAGCGTTCGTGAAAATAATATTCAGATTGCTTTTTACGAGGAACAGCTCATGAAAGGACGTACAATTCCTGTTTTGGGTTTAAGTGATTCCCATGGAACAGAGCCGCCGGTATGTTTCCGGCAGTGCTGTACGATTGTTTTGTCGGAGGATGACAGTTTTAACGCACTTGTGAAAGGGATTAAAGATTACAGGTGTGTGGCTGTCGATGAATATCCGAAAGAGGACTATCGCGTTTATGGGCGTTACCGTATGGTAAAATACTGCCGTTATCTTTTAGATACATATTTTCCTGTTCACGATAGCTTGTGTGCAGAGCAGGGACGCCTGATGAAAGACATCATCTGCGGAGATGAAAATGCGGCAGCGGTGCTTGAATTAATTAAAGACAGAGTTAATCAATATGCCGACGAATTTTTTGGAAAATAAGATTAAAAAAATAGCTGCTTGCGGTTTGCAGGCAGCTATTTGAATTATGGAATGAAGCTGTGCTTTATTCAAACGTCATTGTATAGTCGGCAACAAAACCGGCACCGGAAGCAAGTGTGTTCCCATAAGCGCGGTCCTTTAATTCGCCGTTAAAGTCAGCGGCATCGCAGCGGCCGTACCAAGGCTCGATGCAGACAAAAGGCGCACATTTGCCGACAGAAGACCATACGCCAAAAATCGGTGCATCAAAGTCTACAGTAACATATGGTTTTTTATCAGGAGTCAGAAGGCTGACACTGTGGCATTGGTTGTTCTCGATAATCAATGCATCATAATCAAAGAGATGTTCATGTATATGAATCAATCCGTTATCTAATTCAACCGGATGCTCATAAGAGGCAACAAGGCCGCCTTCACCGATTCGGCTTGTTGTAAGGTTGCCGG
>CABUBX010000159.1 GCA_902489925.1 uncultured Lachnospiraceae bacterium
CATTTATGGGTATGAATTTAGACCACGGCGGTCATCTGACTCACGGAAGCCCTGCCAATTATTCGGGTAAGGTCTTTAAGTGCGTGCCTTACGGTGTCAATGATGACGGCTTTATTGATTACGATGAAGTTCGAAGTATTGCCTTAGAGTGTCGTCCTAAGCTGATTGTGGCCGGCGCCAGCGCGTATTGCCGTCAGATTGATTTTAAGCGTTTCAGAGCGATTGCCGATGAGGTCGATGCCATTTTGATGGTCGATATGGCGCATATTGCAGGTCTTGTTGCAGCAGGCCTTCATCCGAGCCCGATTCCGTATGCCCATGTGACAACGACAACAACCCACAAGACATTGCGCGGACCTAGGGGCGGTATGATTTTAAGCTTTGAGGAATTTGGAAAAAAATTAAATTCTGCAATTTTCCCGGGTACTCAGGGCGGACCTTTGATGCATGTGATTGCGGCGAAGGCTGTCGCTTTTAAAGAAGCGCTCAGTGATGACTTTAAGGCATATCAGCAAAAGATTTTGGATAACGCAAAGGCTTTGGCAGGCGGACTTGAAAAACGCGGAATCAATATTGTGTCTAAGGGAACCGATAATCATCTGATGCTGCTTGATTTAAGGAATCTTGGCCTGACAGGCAAGGAAGCGGAAAAGATGTTGGATGAAGTGCATATCACCTGTAATAAAAATACAATTCCGAATGACCCTCAGTCGCCGTTTGTGACAAGCGGATTAAGACTCGGTACACCGGCAGCAACAACAAGAGGACTTGATACGGCGGATATGGACATGGTGGCAGAAGCGATTGCACTTGCTTTAAAAGATTTTGAAAATAATAAGGAAAAAGCGGCGGCGATTGTAAAAACTCTGACAGATAAGTATCCGCTTTACTAAAATATGAGTAAATATTTCCACTTGAAAAAAGTGAATAGTTGCGGTATAATAGTTTCAGAAAAGTTACCTGGGGTGTTCGATAACTCCTGTATATTTGAACCTACATTATATTTGACGGGAATCCATATATTGGTAATATGTAAGGCCTCCGAATTGAGCAGTGGAAGACAGAAAAGCTAATGCGGATACCCACCTAGCGCAGGCTAGGAGTCAAATCGCAGGAAACGGCACTTTGGGGACTTTACGAAAGAAAAAGAGGACATCAGCGATGATGTCCTTTAATTTTTTTATAATTCGATTTAATAGGGGGGAATCTAATGAAGCATGGCGTGAACGGACGGCGGCTTTTTTTATTTACAGGGCTGATTGCTGTCGCAGCAGCATACTTTTATTTGAAAAATACAGAGGATGAAAAAAACTATATAAGCCGTGCGGCTGTTGCGAGGATGACGTCACTTTTAGACCATACACAGGAGGAATGTGAGGCCTGTGCAGAGGCTTTGCCGGAGGATGTCAGAGATTTTGACTGGTATGCACCGTATGTAAAAATTGCGCTCGAGGAAGGCTTTTTTTCATTGGAAAATGAAAGATTTTATCCGATGAAGTCTGTGACATGCAGTGAGGCGGCCTATATTGCCGCAAAGCTTAAAATAGATTACAAGGCACTTGACATAGATATTTACGGAAAAGACGCAGAAGCGCCGATTGAGCGCGAACAATGGATGAGAATTTATAAAGCGGCCTGTGAAAAAAGCGGGCTTGAAATAAAGCGGCTCAGTGTGACAGCGACCTCGGCGGACAGCGCCGATTTAAAGCCGTGGCACTGCCGGACGGATGCGGGAGATTTTTATTTTGCCGGTTTTGCTTTGGACAGGCTAAAAGGGCAGGAGGTAGAAGCGGCAGTTTGCAACGATACGGTTGCGGCCGTGTTTTGGACAATCGATGAAGCTTTAAGGGTGGATGAGACGACAAAGCAATCCGAGGCGGCAGAAAAAAAAGAAGCATCGGAAAAAGAGGAAACTTCAGACTTGAATATAAAGGTTGTTTTAAATCGGGATGATTTTTCGGGATTGATTCACAGCGGTGTCTTGTTGTCATCGGCGGCGCCGATGACGCTGACGTATATCGACGGTGTTTCAAAGGAAGAAAGTGTCCAAAATTATGAGGCTGCTGAGGTTATTTCCATGACACCAAAAGACGCATGTTTTGCCGATGGAGGAGAGGTTGTGATAGAAAGTGCCGGCAATCGGATAGAGCTTTTATCCTTAAACCGCAGTCATGGTCATCCGTCCTATCGGGGACGTATAAGGCTGGCTGCAAAGGAGGGCGGTCTGACGATTGTCAATGAGCTTTCGCTGGAGGAATATTTGTACGGTGTTCTGCCAAGTGAAATGCCGATATCAAGCGGATTAGAGGCGCTGAAGGTTCAGGCGGTTTGTGCCCGAAGTTTTGCCTACAAGGCGATAACGGGCAAAACAACTTACAGTCATTATGGTGCGGATGTGGATGACAGCACATCCTCTCAGATGTACAACAATGCGAAGGAGGATGAAACGGCGTGTGCAGCCGTAGATGAAACGCGGGGAGAATTACTCTATAGCGGGGAGGAACCGATAAAAGCTTACTTTTTTTCGACCTCCTGCGGTGTCACTTCGGACGTATCCGATGTGTGGCTTTCATCGGAAGAAATACCGTACTTGTCTGCGCGCCTTCAAGATGCCGTCATGAAAGAAAATGGCGATGCTGCGGCTGTGGCGGTGCCCAATGAAGCTGTGCCGGATTTAAGTGACGAGGCGGCTTTTAGAAGCTTTATTGATGCGGCAGATGCAAGAGATTATTATGAAAAGGACATGTCTTTGTTTCGTTGGCACGTACATCTTGAAGCAGAGGATATAAAAACAGAGGTTGAAACGCCCACAGAGTTGACCGTTGATTATCGGGGGCGAAGCGGTGTTGTGCGTGAGCTGACAGTAAAAGGGAAAAACGGAGAGAGCTGTACGCTGTCGGGAGAATATAATATACGCAAAGCGCTTTCGGTGGCAGGAAGGACGATTGAATGTGCGGACGGCACAAAGGTGACAAATCAAATTATGCTTCCGAGCGGTTATTTTTACATTAATCCGGCAGACGGCGGCTTTGATATTTATGGCGGCGGTTTTGGGCACGGTGTCGGCATGAGTCAGAACGGTGTGGCGAAGATGACAGAGCGCGGTATGGACTATGAGACTATATTGGCACATTACTTTAAAGGCACATCTGTTAAAAAAGCCTATTAAAAATTAAAGGCGGAAAGTGTTCGGTTATCAAAGAACAGCTTTTCGCCATTTTGTATGTGGTGTTTAGTATTTTAGTCCGCCCGTATCCGGTTTTGTGTCGGGATAGAGTATATAGTTGATTTCGGCGCCGATAAAAATAATGTTCATGCAAAAATATAACCAAAGCATTAACAAAATAATACCGGCAAGGCTTCCGTACATGTAAGAAATATTTTGGGAAAAATCAATATAAATTGAAAATCCATAGGAAAATAACAGCCAGCCGCAGGCGGAAAAAACAGCGCCCGGAAGCTGATGCCAGAGCCTTACCTTGACCGCTGGAAGCATTTTATAAAAAAGCAAAAAGACGGTTGTTAAAATCATCAGTGAGGCAAATGTTCTTATACTGATGACAAAGGCCGCAATATCGCCGAGAAACGGCAGTTTCTCGATAACCCATAAGTAAAGCTGGTTGCCGAAGACTAAAACGATAAGCACGAGAATAATCATCAAGGCAAAAAGCAGGGTGTATATGGTAGAGATAATCCGCAAAACAAAGTAGTTTCTTGTCTCCTTGATTTCATGGACGGCATTGAGGCCGTTGGTTAAAGCCATCAGTCCTTTGCCGGCAGTCCACAATAAAACAAAGATCGTAATTGACATCAATGTTCCCGATGACTTGGATAAAATTTCATTGACAATCGGAGTGACAATGCCCGCTGATGATTCGGGAAAGATACCCACAAGTTCATTAATGAGCGTATTGGCATCAATGGGGAGGAAGTTTAACAGTGTCAGTAAAAACATAACAAAAGGGAAAAATGACAAAATGACAAAGTAAGCCGACTGGGCAGCGTAGGCGCTGATGTTGTCCCGCTGAATTTTGGCTGCAAAGTTTTTTATCCATTGAATCAGTCCAAGCATAATTTTCTCCTTCCGTTAAGCTTAATAATTAAAGATATTAACATGTTTTTTTACAAATTACAATAGTTTGGCTTGACAGTCCGTGGTTATGCGGGTAGAATAAAAGAAGTTTAAAGGCAAAGATTGTGTTATTAAGTATATATTTTCTTTCAGAGAGAAGAAGTCACCGGCTGAAAACTTCTTTAAGTTCAGATATATACCGACCTTCCCACATGAGCCGCATCTTTGAAATTTCAGTAGGAGATGCCGGATAGGACCGTTATATCCTTAA
>CABUBX010000160.1 GCA_902489925.1 uncultured Lachnospiraceae bacterium
AACGCATCACACGCCGATAATCCATCCGGCCGAGACTTTCCTCAAAACGAACGCCTACATGGGTGCCTTCGCCCTCAATACCTGTATGTACGGCATTATAGCCTGCATTCCACGGTGTTATGCAGACAGCAATATAGCCCTGACTAGCGCGCACCTGCCCAAACCATGGCATATAACCGCCGGCTGTCTCAAAAAGCCCGTCAAAAGCCGGCTTTTCAAAAGGTACCGGCCAGTCATTCGGAATCAGAATACCTTGCTGATGCGTCAGAAGGGTATACCAGTCACTGCTCTTTTCCTCAAAGGCCATCGGTCCCGGCCAAAACACCTGTTTTACATGAAGTCCGTCTTCAGAAATTGGAATCCATTCGAAGTAAATGTGACCTGTGGCCTTCTCAATCCACACAAAGATTTCAAAAATATAATGTTTTTCCACACCGTCGATAAAGAAATCCTCAAAGCGGCTGATAATACCGCAGCCGACACCGAAGGTATACGTCCGGTGAGAAATTTTTTTAGCCTCTAAAAAGCGAATCGCCCGTTCGCTGCCGTCCGATTCGCAAATTAAATAAGGCTCGTAAGCGCTTGACCACTGCCATGTGCAGTCTCCCGCTTCTACCGCATAACAAAGCGTTGCCTCGTCTAAATGTAAAATTGTATGATGATGTGAAATTTGCATTGTAGTTCTCCTTTTGTTGCTTATGCTGCAAGTGCGTTTGTTGCACCTGATAGCCTTCAAGGCAGATGGCAGCATGAGCTTTGCCATCACTTATAATGTGTATTAAAATCCTTTTACCTCTTTATAAACAGCAACATACCTTGTTCATCTTTCCCGTTTTCAATAAAACCCAAAGATTTCCAAAAACGTATAGAATTTTCTTTAAAGCTATTCAGTTCATAATATACTGCACCGTTTAATTTTGTATGTTTTTCTAACGCTTCAAAGCATCGATGACCAGTGCCGTTTCCACGAAATTCCGTAAAAACCCAATAGTCTAAAATAAAACATTTACCATCTTCGCTCTGATAAATACAATATGAAACTGCGCCTATTTTTTTACCATTACAACAAAAATATGCCATATGTTGTTTATCTTTATTACGAATCATATGATTTTCTAAAATTCCACGATATGTTCTCCCCCAGCTTCTAAATTATTTCTTTAGAAAAATATGTCATCTGCAAAACACCCCTATAACCATACTTCGGGGTGCACATCGCTGATGTGAAGTTTTTGACCAATCTGATTTATAATCCTCTTATCCAATGACTGCAAACATTAAACCTTAAAAAATAATCTATAACGCAATAACGGATAACAAAAAACATTAAACCTTAAAAAGCTTTCAAATATGTAAACGTTTGACCGGTCCGGGAATCATACGTCATTATATCGCTGTCCTTTATATTTCTACATCAAATTCAACAATCTGATTATATTTATCGAGTGCCATCTGCATTTGTGCAATTTCTGTATCGATTCGCTCATATTCCTTTTTTATCAATTCAAGGTCATAATTAGTATACTGATATTCCGGTGCTGTTTTGCGCGCCGCATAGGCCACCGAATCGATACGCTGCTTTGGTGACTGCTTGCGCATATTGTCGAGCATCTGCTTCCGGCCGTTAAGCTGCGCCATTTTGACAAGAATCATATCGGCCGTCATCTGCCTGTCACCGACCTGTATTTGATTTGTCGCATTGGCAAGATTAATGGCATGCTTAATTTTTATGATTTTTTCATCAATTTCTTCAATATTTTTAGCGACCTCACAATAGTCATAGTCAGGAATTACGGGTTCCTCGTCTAAAGCCGCCACATACAGATACCCGCTGCGCTCTTTGCTATTCCAAAATTCTTTATCTTCATTCAGTTTCCTTAACATTTTATTGGCATATGCCGATGTCATCTTTGTCATAATTACCCCTACCTTATCAATTCTTTCGGAATCAAGTCCTCATCAAACATCACAAGGGAATGGTTGTCCCATATTAACTTTTTGTCAACCACTTCTCCGGTTTTCTTTTTCGTTGTCACTCTGTAGATTTTTGAAATACGATAGTATTTATCGCCATCCTTATGAAAATGATGATCTTCTTCAACAATTTCATAGTGATACGGTATTTTCTTTTCGCTGCGAAGCTCTGCCTTTAATTCCTCGTTCTCACACCATATGCAAAGCTGGAATGTCTGCTTTGTATTGTTTTTGAAACGATAATCAATGTAATTATAACTGACGGAGGTTCCCGCACTCAAAGGCACTCTCACACCGCCCGCATCCGGCGCTAAGGCGTCCGAATGTGTATGAAACTCTGTAATCGTCAGAGGACTATGTAAAATCAAAAGATTTAACGTATTGGCAAGATTGCATAATCCCCCGCCCTTTCCTGCTTTGATTTTATTTTGAAAAATAACCCGTCCGTCCATATAGCCTTTTTTTGCCGTAATCTTTCCGACGGTTTTCCAAAATGAAAACGTCTCTCCCGGACGGATAAGCATACCGTTCATTGTACTGCCTGCAATATCAATATTCACAGCCTTGTTTTGCTGAAGCACAGGGTCTATTCCCTTTCCTTTTTTTATAAGATGAGACGAATGACTTGTCACAACAACCGGCAATTTTTCTTTTTGTATTGTTTTTGCAAACTTTGCCCCACCAATCAAATCCTTAATATGCCGGACTAAAATCCCTTTTTTTTGCGCAAGCATATAGAAAAAAGGATTGATATCACAAAAGTTTTTATTTTTATTAAACACCATGCTTTTTCCTCCTGACCGTAATATTTCCAAGTCGATTTCTGTACCTTTTATTTTTCCTGTAAAAGCTTAAAATCACATGCTCGACATGACGGCGCTTGCCAATCGGTGCGTTCATATCAACCCGTATAAACTTGACAAGTATACTGACAAGCCCGCATTTATTGGCACCTAAAATGTCCGTAAACAACTGGTCACCGATGGAAATTACTTCCTCTTTCTTCAATCCCATCATTTTAACTGCCTTTAAATATCCTGATGTTTCCGGCTTTTTTGCATCCTCAATATACCGGGTGTCAATATTTTTAGTAAAGCTTTTGATTCTCTCCTCGCTGTTATTCGAAAGCAGCACCGTTTTAAATCCAAGACTGTGAAGCTTTAAAAACAATGCATCGACCTCCGGTGTAGAATCATCGCCGTGATGGACAAGCGTATTATCAATATCAAAGATTAATCCCCTGTATCCAAGCGCATACAGCTTTTCATAGTCAATCACAAAGACACTGTCCACATAAGCATATGGATAAAATTTTTTAAACATCACTGCCTCCAAAATTATTCACATAATCATACACTGCATTTATCTGTGTTTCAAACGCGTCCCCGAATTTATTTTCAAAAAAAGCACCGCCAATTGTAAATGCCCACGGCTTCACGGCTTTAAGCGCATCAAGGCGTTCAAAACTGTTGATACTTCCGGCAATACAGACAGGCGCATGAATCTCTGATAAAAAACGACGGTTTAATATTTCAATATCTGCCACATACCTGTAGGAAAGTAAATCAATGCCATAAACACCTTTGGCAAGACATGCTTTCGCCTCTGCAATGATACTATCAATGCTTCCCGAAAGTATAGACGGACGTTCATTCACATCACCCACAAACGGCATATACCTGATATGATGCTGCGCACAAAATTGATTCACTGAATCAAAAAACTTTGTACCCATAAGAATATCGCATCCGCACTCTGCCGCTTTTTGTGCGCCCTTCATGCACTGTTCTTCTGTGTAAGCAACCGTTTCAAGGACTGTTATTTTGCCATACGCTTTCATACGGGCATAAATATTTTTCATCTCAGAAACAGACAGAGGTTCCTCTTTCATCCCCCAAAATTTTGCCTTTGAATTTTTACACTTTTCAAAAATCTCTGCCGCATTACTAACTGTCCTGTCATTATATGTCAGCATGACGATTAAATTCAGAGTGTCCTTCATCTTTTGTCAACTCCCTCTTTTGTTTTTCGCAGCAATAGTTACTTAAATTTTATCATATTTTTATGCAAAAGGATATATTTTTTTCTTTCACAATAAATTGTACTCAATTTCATAAAAAACCTCCCAAGGAACATTCCCTGAGAGGTTTGTAAAATCTTTTTGAAATTGTACGTCCCGAAACGTATGATTATCTCTTGCTGAACTGAGGAGCGCGACGAGCTGCTTTGAGACCCGGTTGGCGTACAGTTTAGCGCCGGTTTTCCTTGATTTTATGGGCTTTTTGGCCTCTGCCCTCAAATGTTGCCCCAGTA
>CABUBX010000161.1 GCA_902489925.1 uncultured Lachnospiraceae bacterium
TGATGTTGATAATGGTGATAAGGTGGAAGTAAACGGCAGAATCATAGATAATAATCAGGAAAAAGTATATCTTCTTGTCAACAAGCCTCTTAATATGATTACCGCCGCATCAGATGACAAGGATAGAGAAACCGTTATGGAAATAATAAAGGATGTTGATGCAAGGCTGTTTCCGGTGGGAAGACTTGACTATAATACTACCGGCGCATTGATTATGACCAATGACGGAGATATCAGCTATCGTATAACACATCCGAAGCATGAAATGGATAAGACTTACAGGGCCTTGGTTAAAGGTGTGATTTCACCTGAAAAGGCGGCAAGGCTCAGAAAAGGCGTCGATATCGGGGGATTTGTGACATCAAGAGCCAAGGTAAAGATAATAAAGGGAAACAGCCATTCGACTCTGGTTGAAATTTCTATTCATGAGGGAAAGAATCGTCAGGTGAGAAAGATGTTTGCGGCTGTTGGAAATCCTGTGCAGACATTGGAAAGAATCGCAATAGGAGAAATAAGACTTGGCAGACTCAAGCAGGGACATTATCGTAAACTGAATAGAGAAGAAATAGAATATCTTAAAAACTGCTGATATAAACGACAAAAAGCTGCTTACTGCAACCTTATTTAAAGGATGCAAAGCAGCTTTTGTGCTGTGAAATCTTAACAATAACGAGTGACTGTACTACATATCCTCTAATTTACCGTGTTTTTCATATTCTGTAAGTCTGACGATTTTGTTGCTGTCATCTACAAATACTACTTTAGGCTTGTTTGCTTTTGCCTCTTCAGGTGTAAGCTGAGCGTAGCACATTATTATAATTTTATCCCCTTTTTGAACACATCTTGCGGCAGCTCCGTTAAGGCATATCATTCCGCTGCCTCTTTCACCTGCGATTGTGTAGGTTTCAAACCGCATACCGTTGTTTATGTCCACGATTTGCACCTTTTCGTATTCGAGTATGCCGGCTGCTTCCAGCAAATCGACATCTACCGTTATACTTCCAACATAGTCAAGTTCAGCCTGAACTACTGTGGCACGATGTATTTTTCCCTTTAACATATCTAAAAGCATTTTTGTTCCTTTCTGAATCAGCTTTTGAATATAAAATTGTCAATCAGCCTTGTTTTTCCTATATAAACAGCCATTGCGACCAGAACTTCACCGGACATTTCAGAAACAGGTTCGATGCTGTGTGCATTTACTGCTTTTATATAGTCTATTTTTGCCAAAGGCTCTTCTTCGACTACTTGAGTCATGGCTTCTGTTATTCTTAAAGCACTTTTTTCACCGGCTTCTGCCATGGAAATTCCCAACTTGACGGCTTTGCTCAAAGAAAGAGCTGCCTTTCGCTCCTCTTCACTCAGATAAGTGTTTCTTGAGCTCTTTGCCAGACCGTCTTCTTCTCTTATGATAGGACAGCCGATTATTTCTATATCAAAGTTTAAATCTCTGACCATTCTTTTGATTACGGCAAGCTGTTGTGCATCCTTTTGACCGAAATAAGCTCTGTCAGGTGTAACGATATTGAAGAGTTTTGATACTACTGTGCATACTCCTCTGAAATGGATGGGTCTTGTCTTTCCACACAACTCTGATGTCAGATTTCCATACATGTCTACCATTGTGCATGCGTCTGAGAAATACATTTCAGACGGTTCAGGATGAAAAATCAGATCCGCACCGGCTTTGCGGCACACTTCTTCATCCCTTGCTATATCTCTTGGATAACTGTCAAGGTCTTCTCCTGCACCAAACTGAGTGGGATTGACAAAGTCACTTACAACTACACGGTCATTTTCGGCAGCGGCACGCTCGATCAGACTTTGATGTCCCTCATGAAGAAACCCCATTGTCGGTACAAGTCCGACCGAAAGTCCTTGGGCTTTCCATGATTTGACACGATTTCGTACTTCCTGTACTGTTTTTACTGTTTCCATTGTTTACCTCTTAATACAATTTTTTGATTATTTCTTCATCTATCTTGAAAGTGTGCTCTTCCGCAGGGAAAGCACCTGATTTTACTTCTTCGATGTATCTTTCAAATCCCTTTCTCATGACTGTGCCGGCATCGGCAAAATGTTTTACGAATTTCGGCTTGAAATCCGAGAAAAGAGCAAGCATATCCTGATATACAAGAACTTGACCGTCACAGCCTGCGCCTGCGCCTATGCCGATTGTAGGAATATTTATCGACTTTGAAATCAGTTCTGCAAGTTTTGCCGGAACACATTCCAGAACGAGGGCGAATGCTCCTGCTTCTTCTACGGCTTTTGCTTCGTCTAAAATCTTCTTTGCGGCTTCTTCTGATTTGCCCTGCACCTTAAAGCCTCCGAAAGCATTTATGGATTGAGGGGTGAGGCCGAGATGTGCAACAACCGGGATAGAAGCTTCCGTTATGGCTTTGATTTGAGGGCAGACGGAAGCACCACCCTCTAATTTTACGGCATTGCATCTGCTTTCTTTCATCAGTCTGCCGGCATTTACAACGGCATCGTAAACAGAGGTCTGATATGACATGAACGGCATATCGGCAACAACCATTGCATTTTTTGCACCACGGGCCACGGCTTTTGTGTGATGAATCATATCTTCCATGGTGACGGAAAGAGTATCCTCATAGCCTAACATTACCATGCCCAGTGAATCGCCTACCAAAAGCATATTTATGCCTGATTCGTCCATGAGCTTTGCTGTGGAATAATCATAGGCTGTGAGCATGGTTATTTTATCGTTATCTGTTTTCTGCTGTTTAATAGTGGCTACTGTGTTTTTCATTTTTGACTCCTTTTTTATTCATGATTAAAGGAATGATTTAGATATCTGTTCCTTTAAGCGCCTGCATCATAGTATCGTAATTTCGTTCCGGATGCTTTGAGCTTGCTATATTGACAAGCCGTTCGGAAAGAATTTTATAAAGGGGGACAGTTTCGGGCATAAATTCTCTGAGTGACATAAGGTGGGAATTTACTGTAACAAGATCGTTTCTTTCGATAGGGCCTGTAAGTGCCTTTGCCGCCCCCTGAGTGAGGATGCAGTTTAAATTGTTCGTCAATAAAGGTGAGAGTGCCTTGAGAGCGTCGCTGCGATTAAATCCGCATTTTTCAAGCATTTCTGCGGATATGTCTATTAACGCAGTCATGTGGTTTGATGCTACCGCCGCCGCACAGTGATAGAGAACTTTGACATTAGGGTCTATTGTTACTACCGGATTCCCAATATTTGAGAAACAGTCTGCGACTTGGCTGAGATTTTTTTTACTGCCCTCGATGGTGAAATATGTATTTTTCAGTGATTTATATGATTCATACTTGTCACTGAAAGCTTGAAGCGGATGAACCGAATAAGAGCAAGCGCCCAGTTCTTCGGCATTAAAAAAAGCGGTCGATGGAATCGAACCGCTGCAATGACATATATTTTTATTTTTTATCGGCAGATTGCGTATATGCTCCCATACTTCTGATATGGCGCCGTCGGGCACCGTGATAAAGAGCGTATCGCTTTCTTTTACAATGTCGGTTAAATTTGTGAAATGCTTTGTAGAGGTAAATTCAGCAGCCTGACGGGCGGATTTGGAACTGCGGCTGTAATAGCCTGTAACCTGTATGCCGTTTTCTGCGAGATATTTACCAAGCGAAAAGCCGACTTTGCCGGCTCCTATAAAACCTGCTTTCATATACATCACCTCCCGTATTTTGTAAAGAGGGACGCATAAAGGCAATCTCTTTTCTCAGTGCTGTTCTAATTGTTGATACAGCCCGAAAGTGTTGATAAAAAATATTAAATTTATATGTGGTACAGCTTGCTTCGAATGCTATCCGCATATTACTATAACACTTCAAAACATGTTTGTACAGAGAAATTTTGATTTTATAGCGTGGCATGACAGCTCTTATCCATTTATCCCTGAAGCAGAACCCACTCGAACGGTCAGATATTATGAAAACGAGTGGGTATTACCCGACTCGAAAAGTATATTTTGCTTAAAACGAGTGGGGGCAGCCGCCGTGCACATATAATGTGTGTAAAATAAAAAGAAAAATATTTTGTTTTAAAAAATGATTGTTTTGTTGACAACATGGTATTAGCATGATATTTTAATAATAAATAAGGTATTTTATGTTTTAAAAGATTAAATTTATTTAATAATCAAATAGCTTATTGTATTTATAATTTATTTATTGGTATAAATATTAAACGACTATATAATTGATTGAATGAATTAGTTAAACGCATAAGCTAAAAAAGCCTATGCGTTTTTTTCATATAAGGCTGAATGTTATT
>CABUBX010000162.1 GCA_902489925.1 uncultured Lachnospiraceae bacterium
ACCATAACAGTAAAGTACATTCAAACAGATTGTCAATTAAAGTGAGTTATACTAGATATTGTTTTCGAACCATAAGAGTAACTGTTTCCCTTCGCTTCTATCTCATTTACTACAGCAGCATTTTCATCAATTTCTGTGGCATAGGCAGGCGCTGTACCTAAAGCCAAGCTAAGACATAACACACTTAAAATTTTCTTCATAACAAAAACCTCCTTATATAATCTTTATAAGCTTAATTATAATTATTTTTAAGTTTCTTTCTATTGATAGAACCGCCAAAAATCATCATAATTATTTATACAATACGCAGATTTTTATTTTTTTTCAAAAAAAGCGGGAATTTTGCTGAAATCCCCTGTATATATAATATATAATATTTTTAAGGGAAAGCATATGGAATGAGGAACGTTATATGAAAAACAACCTAAATAAAAAAGATACCCGGCTTTATCAAGGTCTTCTTAACCGAGATGAACAGATTTTGGGGGAATTTATCAAAGCCTATCACCCCATTTTCTTTCACACGGGAATTTCGATGATTAAACCTTATGGCACGGAAGAAGATATTTCCGATGCTGTCGCAGAAAGCATATGGTACATATGGTGTAATATCGAAAAATATGATTCTGAAAAATCTTCTTTTAGGTATTGGTGCCTTCTCATTTTCAGAAGCCGCCTGATGAATCAAATAGATAAAAATAAATTAGAAGCTAAACGGATTCAAAAAAGTTCCATAAAAATTTATGAATCAGATGCTGAACAAATCATTATTAACAAAGAACATATGAATATTGTTTTAAATGCCATCGTTCAGCTAAAACCGCCAAAGAATATCATCTTTTTTATGAAATATATCAAGCATAAAAGTGTCTGTGAAATTGCTGAAACATTAGACCTATCCGTAAAACAGATTTACCGCCATCTTGATAAAGGAAAAAAAATGTTAAAGGAGTTGCTGTCATATGAAAAAAAATATTTATAATGATGAAGAAACCTTTTTTAAATGGGTCGAACAACTTGATACATCAAAAAAGCCGCCGCGCCATTACCGTCATATGCTTAATAAAAAGCTTAAAGCCTATTTTCCAAAATATTCCTTTAAAAAGCCTTTTTACCGTCGAACAGCTTTTAAATGGACTATGGGTACTGTCTGCGCCGCAGCCTTATGTTTATGCTTTTCAACACCAATACGCGCCAATATTGTAAATTATTTTTCAGGTGTGTTTGTCAGCAATCCAAGGATTGATGCCATCGCAGAAACTGAACCGCATTTTGAGCAAAATTCACCTTCTTCTTCCTTTAGTACGATACCTAAATTAAAAAGCAATATAGCTGATGAATCTTCCTTTAGTAAAAACACGCCATATAACTCTGTTTCAGATGTAGTTTTGTCGAAATCAGATACCGGATTTAATGTCCCCGATTTTTTGTTTAACAGCGGCGATATTGCTGTTTTTACACAGACTGCTTCTAATGGCTGGTCTTTAAAAAAAGGCGATACCCTTACTGTGACTTTAAAAACAGACCCTTATTTTTCGGGCGCTGACGGTAATGGAGAAAGTATTCTTTTCGGCTATATACTTAACAAAAAATTTTATGAAATGGATACTCAGACAAATACTGAGTTTACATTTACTTTAACCGCACCGGAGGATGGTACTTACTATCCGTGTATTGAAAATTTTTCAATCAGTTATATTAAAATTCTCTCCGGAGAAGTGACAACAAATTAGTTATTCCGCCGTTTAACACATATTTTTAAAGCCGTCCCATATGGGACGGCCCTTTTTATTTTCTGTTTGCAGGCTCGATGCTGATACTCTTACCTTTAATCTTTGTATTTTTCATAGCCATAAGTACTTCGCGGGCATGTTCCTCCGGCACTTCAACAAACGTATATTTATCATACATGTCAATTGTACCGACGAGTTTTCCCGATATACCGCTCTCCCCGGCAATCGCACCTAAAATGTCCCCCGGCTTTGCTTTCTGACTTTTTCCAATATTGATGAACAGACGTACCATGCCATCCTTTGCGCCGGTATTGCCAAACTCGCCGTAATCCGGCAGCTCAACATTGTCATTTGTCCCCATCATCATCTTAATCAAGGCGGCCGCCATATCCATTGCCGTATAATCCTCGTCGTAAATACGTTCCTCAATCATACGTGAAATGCTGCTTAAATCTTCATCCTCGATAATCTGCGCAATCTCGTCGAAAATCTTGTTCATCTTCGTATTGGCTACATCATTTAATGACGGTACCTTGCGCATCGCCACCTTTGTCTTGCAGTAGCGCATAATATCCTTGAGCTTATAAACCTCACGTCCGACAACAAAGGAAAATGCCAATCCGCTCTTTCCGGCACGTCCTGTACGTCCGATACGATGCACATAATATTCTTCATCTTGCGGCAAATCATAGTTAAATACAATATCCACGTTATCCACGTCAATACCTCTTGCAGCCACATCCGTCGCCACAAGAATATCCGTGCGGCCGTTTCTGAAGCTGTCCATCACCCGGTCACGCTGCTGCTGCTTCATATCACCGTGTAGCCCCTCTGCAAAATAACCGCGCCCCTTTAGCGCACTGACAAGCTCATCCACCTGACGTTTTGTATTACAGAAAATAATGGACAAGGTCGGATTGTAAATATCGAGAAGTCTTGACAGCACCTCCTCCTTACTCTTTGGCGATACTTCAAAATAATACTGCTCGATATTCTGAACTGTCAGCTCTTTGCGCACAACCTTGACGGTCTGGGCATCCTTCTGATACTTGCGTGCAATTTCCATAATCGGCTTCGGCATTGTTGCAGAAAATAAAACAGTCTGCCTTTCCTCCGGTACTTTTTCAAGAATCGTCTCGATATCCTCTCTAAAGCCCATGTTCAACATCTCGTCCGCCTCGTCAAGCACAACCATCTTCACATGGCTGAACTTTACTGTCTTGCGGCGCATATGGTCCATCACGCGCCCCGGTGTACCAATCATAATCTGAACACCGGATTTTAATGAGCGAATCTGCTTCACAATATCCTGACCGCCATAGATTGGCAATACTTTAATGCTGTGCATATATTTAGCAAGCTTTCTTATCTCGTCGGCCACCTGAATTGCAAGCTCTCTTGTCGGACAGAGGACAACTGCCTGCAAATGCTTATTTTTAGGGTCGATGCTCTCTAACATCGGTATCCCGAAAGCCGCTGTCTTGCCTGTACCGGTCTGAGCCTGTCCAATCACGTCCACACCGCTTAATACAACCGGGATGGCCTTTGCCTGAATCGGGGTTGCCTCCTCAAAACCCATATCTGTAATGGCTCTTATGATTTTACTATTAACTTCTAATTCTTCAAATCTCAAAATATTTCTCCTATTCTATCATCTACGTCATCTGCAAATACAATTCAGACTATCAGATATCTGTTCAAAAGTCAATCACAAATTTTCACTTGACTTTTTCTCCTTATGTGGTAGTATATGAATATGGCTCACATAGTTTTTATTACTATATCGCAGTACGCGTACATCCATGTCGGATTGCATACACTATCATAAAGAAATTTTATATGGAGGTTGATTTCATGAACACACATACTTTGAATATATCATCCGCGGGCACACCATCAATACTTCCAACACCGGTGTATTCTTCCAAGCCTGCCAAAAAACACGGTTTTAAAGACCCTGGCAGTGCCATCACACATTTAATCGGCGCTGTTATGGCAGTGTTTGCCACGCCGCTGCTTCTTTTAAAGGCTTCTGTCTCAGGCAGTCCGCTGCATATTGCTGCCATGGCTGTATTTATGATTGGCATGATTTTACTCTATACTGCAAGCACACTTTATCATTCACTGGATATCAATCCAAAAGTCAACCGGCGTTTAAAAAAGATGGACCACATGATGATTTCCGTCCTCATCGCCGCATCCTACACACCGGTCTGCCTGATTGCCTTAAAAGGCTCAAAGGGTATCGGACTTTTAGCTGCAATATGGGCCATGGCACTGGCCGGCATTATCTTTAAAGCCTTTTGGGTGACATGTCCGAAGTGGATTTCTTCTATATTATATATTGTGATGGGCTGGCTTTGTATCTTTGCCCTGCCCGAGCTCTGGGCAAGCTTACCGACTTCCGGCTTTATGTGGCTACTTATGGGCGGGCTTATGTATACCATCGGAGGCGTCATCTACGCCTTAAA
>CABUBX010000163.1 GCA_902489925.1 uncultured Lachnospiraceae bacterium
AGAAGACTCAGCTCACCCTCCCTGTAATCGTCTAAAAGTAAGTCCCTTTTTCCGTCAGCAAGTTCATACAAATATTCTGTCAGCCTCTTTATTTTTTTCATGCGGTAAATTGTCGCACTGATATATAAAAACGTCAATGCGGCAATATCAAAAATGAGCATGACCAAAAGCGCCTCCGGGTTAAAATATCCGACGGCCACAGAAATTCCAAGCAAAACCACGGCCGCCAAAAGCAGCCATTTGACCTCTTTATTTTTAAACATCTATCGTCACTCCATCATATAACCGAGACCGCGCACGGTTTTAATCAGCTTTGGCTTTGCCGGGTTATCCTCCAGCTTTTCTCGAAGACGCTTCATATAGACCGTCAGCGTATTATCATTGACAAAATCCCCTGATACATCCCATATGCCTTCAAGCAGCTGGTTTCTTGAAAGTACATGGGATTGATGCGCCGCCAGCGTTAAGAGCAGCCTGTACTCCAAGGCTGTCAAAAGCACTTCTTCCTTATCCTTATAAACCTTCGCCTGTGAAATATTAATGGTGATATTTTGAATTGTCATAATATCTGCCGCCGCACTTTTACCCGACCGGCGCAGCACTGTCTTAATGCGGCTAATCAGCTCACGAATACGAAACGGCTTCGACACATAATCATCCGCCCCAAGCTCTAGCCCCATGACAACGTTCACCTCATCATCGCAGGCTGTCAGGAATATAATCGGCGTATCCTGATTTGCTTTTATAAGTTTACATAATTCATATCCAGTACCATCCGGAAGCCCCACATCAAGTAAAATCAAGTCAAAACCCTGCGCATTGATAAGCCTGCGGCAATCCGCCGCCGTTGCCGCGCGCATCGTTTCAAAGCCTTCTGTCTCTAAGGCGTAGGAAAGTCCTTCCGCAATCACACTGTCATCTTCAACAATTAAGATATTCTGCCGCACTCGCCATCACTCCCATTTAAAATGCGTATTCCGTGCGCTAACGTATCAATCACCGCTTCAAGATTTTCACGAACCGCCTTCGGGCTTCCCGGAAGATTAATAATCAGGGACTTTCCTCTAATCCCTGCTGCCGCCCTTGAAAGCATCGCCTTCGGTGTAACCTTTAAACTCTCATAGCGCATCGCCTCTGCAATACCCGGCGCCATTCGGTCACAGACTGCCTCGGTCGCCTCAGGTGTCACATCCCGCACCGAAAACCCTGTCCCGCCGCTTGTGATAATCAACTGAATATTTTTATCATCGGCACAGCGCCTTAACTGCGCCTTAATGGCTTCTTCTTCATCAGGCACAACCGCCGTATAGGCGATATGATAGCCTTTTTTCTCCAAAATATCGACAGCCGTCGGCCCTGCCAAATCCTTGCGTTCTCCCCGGCTTGCCTTATCACTGACTGTAATGACTGCCGCTGTCAGCACATCGACAGCTTCCAGTGTATCGCCGACGTGGATTGTGCCTCCGTGAAGTACTTTTGTAAAAACGCCTTCCCTCGGCATAATGCAGTCACCCATCACTTTATAAATCTCACAGTGTGAATGGCATTGCTTGCCAATCTGCGTCAGCTCAAGCACGGCATCATTGCACTTAAAAATTGTACCTACCGGGAGGTTCTTAAAATCAAAGCCCTCCACAACTAAATTTTCACCGAAAGCGCCGTCTAAAACCTCAGCGCCTTTATTTCTGAAATCTTCAACCTGCTCTGCAGATAAAAGACTGACCTGCCTGTGCCACTTTCCGGCATGGGCATCGTTTTTAATACCCCAGTCTTCTACAAATTCAGCTGCTTCAACGCGGCTTTTTTGTGTACCTCTTTTTTCGCTGATACATATTGCTAATACTTTACCCATCTTTATCCTCCGATTTGAAACATCTTTTTTTGTTCATCGTCTTTATCACTGCCGCTTTCAAAATGATGTGCCTTAGGCTTATTTAAAATAGCTTTTTTGATGGCCGCATCAAGTTTTATGTCAACTTCATTTTTCGGTATACTGCGCACAATTTCCCGCAAATCTTCGCCGCAGTCATATTGAAGACATGTCTTTAAAAAACCGTCGCTCGTCAAGCGAAGCCTGTTACAGCTGTCACAAAATTTATGGGAAACTGCACTGATAAAACCGACAAGACCTCTATAGCCCTCCGGCCGATAGTACCGACATGGACCGCCGCCGTATTCACGGCTGACAAAAACTTGCCGCATCGGCACGCCGAGCATCGCCTTAATGTCCTCCTCTGTCACCGCCTCAAAGCGCTTTCCGAGACCAATAGGCATCATTTCAATAAAACGCACGGCAATATCCGTCGTTTTCGCATATTCCAGCAGCGCCCGACAGTCTCTGTCGTTGACGCCCTTGATTGGCACACAATTCAGCTTCACATACATATCCTTAAAGGTCATAGCTTCACGAATCGCTGTCTGCACAGCTTCTAACTGCCTTTTTGTGCCGCAGCCTGTAAGACGTTCAAAGCCCTCAGGCGTCACAGCATCAATACTGATATTTATTCCATCCAAACCGGCTTCATAAAGCTTCTGAAGCTTTTTCGAAAGCAACACGCCGTTTGTCGTCAAAGTCACTGTCTCAATCCCCGGCACAGCCTTGATTGCCTTAATTAAAGACTCAATATTTTCGCGAAGCAAAGGCTCTCCGCCGGTCACTTTAATCCGGCTTATTCCCAGACGGGCAAATGCTCTGACGGCACACAGTATCTCGTCATCTGTCAAAAGTGTCTCCGGCTGCTGCCACTGAATTTCCCCCTCCGGCATACAGTAAATACAGCGGAAATTGCATCTATCGGTCACAGAAATTCGCACATATTCAATTTTTCTGCCATATTTATCAATCATTTTTCTTTTCCTTTAACTTGTTTCTTCTATATTAATATAAACACTCCTGCAAAGCATCTCTAATAATAGCGGATATCCACTCTTTTTCCAAGACTTTCCAATACTTTTTTTAGCTGCTCGGTAATATTGCTGCGCACACTGATATCAAAGCCGATATTCTGCTGTGCCTCATTGGCTGCCGTACCGACAAAAAGATGAATATCCGTACAATTTTCCAAAATAACCGATGCCAGCTTCGCCGCACCGTTCTCTTCATCAATCGCTTCAAAAAACTCAACGCTCACATCGCCGCTGTCAAACTGTTTTAAAAGCTTTAACGTCTTGCTCAGTGTGAGAACACCCTCTGTCACAAGGTCAAGTCCTCTGATTTTCGAGGTTGGCGGTACATCCGCTGTGCCGTCTTCATTTGGAATAACAGGCACATCAAGGTAAGCTGCCGCAATTTTTGCCGTCGTTCCGCCGCAGACAATATGACTGCCCTCAGCGGCAAGAAATTCCTTCATCACCTGTCTGTCCATCACCCTCGATGACGGCGGGCCTGTAAATATATTCACAATGTGCTGCTCAAATACTCTGGCAACAGCAACCGTTGTATCATCGCCCGGCCTTTCCATATATAAATCATTGCAGGCATCGGAAAGCATCGCAGCCAAACGTCCCGCCGACAATGTATCCTTTGTACATTTTAATGTATACTCGGCAATAGAATCCCACGTCCAACCAAAATTCAGCAATTCTCCGACACCGGCAAAGATTGTTCCGTCGCTCATCAGGACAAAGCAATCGCCAATCTTTACATTAAAACGGTATTCCCGAATTTGTTTTCCCTCAATCTCCCTCGTTTCAAAAGGAATTTTCACAATTTTCCCATCGCGTATAAAAATACAGGAGGGATTATCAAACTCCACGAGATAAGCATCCCCTGTATGAAAAATCTGCAAAATACTAAAGGTTGAATAGGCAATCTCACGCACCTTGCAAATCGGCAGTGTCTTTGCAATCATCTCTACCGATTCTTCAATAGGCAAGTCATAGGCAAACATTGTCTTTAATATCTTCGATGTCAGCGTTGCCAAAATATTGGCCTTCACGCCGCTACCCATGCCGTCGGATAAAATCACGACATCCGAATCATCTTTTTTTAAGATTTCAACCTTATCGCCGCACAGTTCTTCTGTATATTTGTTCAGGCTTTTCCAAGCCACATCAATACTCACACTCATAGGACTACCTCTTATTTTTGCCGCGGTTTTTGTCCTTATCCACCGGAAGCACAAGCCCGCGAAGCTTTGTC
>CABUBX010000164.1 GCA_902489925.1 uncultured Lachnospiraceae bacterium
TATGAAGTCGGTGTGCCTATGGGCGTTGTTGCGGCTTTGATTCCTTCGACAAATCCGACATCGACAACGATGTATAAGGCATTGATTTCTTTGAAGGCGGGCAATGCGATTGTGATTAGTCCGCATCCGAATGCAAAGAATTGTATTATTAAAACCGCGGAAATTATTGTGAGAGCCGCAAAACGTGCGGGGGCGCCGGACGGACTGATTCAGTGCATTACCATTCCGACGATGGAAGCGACCGATACATTGCTTAAACACAGAGATATCGGCATCATTCTTGCAACCGGCGGTGAAGCGATGGTCAGAGCGGCATACAGCTCGGGAAACCCGGCGCTTGGCGTCGGTCCGGGAAATGGGCCTGCATATATTGAAAAGACAGCCAATATCCCTGAGGCAGTCCGTCATATTATGGACAGTAAGACCTTTGATAACGGCACAATCTGTGCTTCCGAGCAAAGCATCGTCACAGAATACTGTATTGAGGATAAGGTTGTTGCAGAGGTTAAGCGTCAGGGCGGCTATTTCCTGACAGATGATGAATCCGATAAGCTTTCGGGCTTTATTTTAAGGGCAAACGGAACAATGAATCCTAAGATTGTCGGCAAGAGTGCCGAAAGAATTGCCCAGATGGCAGGAATTTCTATTCCAAAGGGTACGCGGGTGCTTGTATCCCGACAGACGGCTGTCGGAAGAAACATTCCGTATTCAAGAGAAAAGCTTTGTCCGATACTGGCATTTTATGCGGAGGATAACTGGGAAAGTGCCTGCCGGCGCTGCATTGAAATCTTAAATAACGAGGGTGCGGGACATACGATGACAATCCACAGTGAGGATGAGCGAGTGATTCGTGAGTTCGCACTCCAAAAGCCGGTGTCGAGACTTCTTGTGAATACACCGGGTGCTTTAGGCGGTGTCGGCGCAACGACAAATCTTGCACCTGCACTGACCCTTGGCTGCGGTGCGGTCGGCGGAAGTGCAACCTCGGATAACGTCGGTCCTTTGAATCTGATAAATATCCGCCGTGTCGCTTATGGCGTCAAAGAGCTTTCGGATTTGAAAAAAGCTCTGCCGCAGGAAGCAAAGACAGGACAGAGTGTGTATCAGGCACCGCAGGCAGAAGATAAAAACTGCTTTGATAAAAAGGCAGAGCCGTGCGGCAGTCAGTTGTCGTCGGATACTTCGGAAGCTTTCAGTGAAGAAACAGTGGAAGCCATTACAAAAGCAATTTTAAAACGATTTGGTTTATGATTTGTGTCACAGCCCGCAAGTGTATGAGCGCGGGCATAAAATAAAATATAATTTATGGAGGTAATTTATTATGGCAGTAAAATTAGCATTAGGAATGATAGAGACAAAGGGACTTGTAGGTTCAATCGAGGCAGCCGATGCCATGGTTAAAGCAGCGAATGTCAATTTAATCGGTAAAGTACATGTCGGCGGCGGACTTGTGACAGTTATGGTCAGAGGTGACGTCGGTGCAGTAAAGGCTGCAACAGATGCCGGTGCGGCAGCAGCTTCCCGCGTCGGTGAGCTTGTATCTGTTCATGTAATTCCTAGACCTCATGATGAAGTGGAATTTATTCTTCCGGCACTGCAGGCATCTGATAAATAATTCCGGTGTATAAGCAGTGAAAGCAGGTGAGACAATGGAAATTATAACAGATATTGTGTTGAGAGCTCATTGGTTTAAAACACACAGCAGCGAATATGTCGTTGGAAAAGATATCCTTCTCACGCCTGCGGCCAAGGACTTTATAAAAGAGCATCAAATACAGCTTGTCTGCCGGGAGAACACAGATAAACCGGCGGACGGCTGCCAAAAGATGACAGTCATACCGATTGAAAAGGATTGTGACGGAAAACCGGTTTTTATTGACGAGGCAACAAAAGAAAAGATGACAGTTAAACCGGAGTATATGACACATCTTTACGGCAATCATCTTGTGCCAAAAACAGATAAGCGCATTGCCTTCAGAGGAAAGCTTGACAGCTTAGAAGCCGATATTATGAGGGTTCAAATACTTGCAAAACAAAAAGAAGCCAACGTGCTTGTTAATCAGCTTTCGGAAATACTTAGTTTTGTCCGAAGTATTCTTCGTGCAGAGGTGCTTTCTGAGCCTGTGCCCAAAATAAAGCTTTTAAATCTTGACAGCGACGAGCTTCGATATGAATCTCATCATGTCAAAGAAATTTACGGCATCAGTCATCCGACGCCGGAGTATACGATGGGTGCGCTTTGTATGGCTTTAAATCAATTAAGAACAAAGGTGCGGGAGACAGAGCTTTGTGCGGCTTCTGCTTTTATAAAAGATGAGACTTGTATGCGCCCTGATATTTTAGAGGCGCTGAACCGTCTGAGCAGTTGTGTCTATCTGTTATTTTTAAGAGCATTGACACAGACAAAGCCGGCACAGCCTTCGGCACCCGATGGGCGCAGCAAGACAAAGCCGGTGCCGGTTGAGGCCTCCGGGCGTCATGTCCATTTGACGAGGGAAGCGATGCTTGCGCTTTTTGGGAAAGAGCAGATGACAAAAAAGAGTGATTTAAGCCAGCCGGGACAATTTGCGGCACAGGAGAGAGTTACCCTCATGACTTCAAAGGGGACGCTTGAACGTGTGGCTGTGCTCGGACCGGTGCGCGATGAGGTTCAGGTTGAAATTTCTTTGACCGATGCCAAAATACTCGGCATTGATGTGCCTGTCAATCTTTCGGGCGATTTAAGCGGCGCGGCCGATGTCATTATTGTGGGACCTGAGGGCATTTACAATGCTGTCGGTTCGGTGATTGCGGCAAAAGCGCACATTCATATGACGCCGGAGGATGCACAGCACTTTGGCGTAGAGGATAAGGATATTGTCTCTGTAAGGCTTGAAAGCTGTCGGCCTGTAACTATTGAAGAAGTGCTTGTCCGTGTCAGCGACAAGTTTGCGCTGGCGATGCATCTTGATTATGACGAGGCAAATGCGGCACAGTTTAAAAAAGGCGACTTAGGTTATATTATCGGAGGTGAACGGCCGTATGAACATGAGTGATAAAGAAAAGTTAATCCAGGCGGTCGTTAGTGAAGTGCTGAAAGTGATGGAAGGACACCGCGAAAGCGAGAGTGCGACAGAGGGTATTGATAAAATGCTTGTGATTGGCGATGTGCATAAGGTGCCTGCGGATTTAAAAGACAGGTATATATTATGCGGTATTGAGGACTATGAAAAGTATCACAATATTCACCGGTATCAAAAGGTCATCATTACAGAGCTTTCAATGACATCGCTGGCAGATACGGCACTTGGACGTGCGGGAGACTGCGTCAGCAGTGTTTTGATTGAAGCATTGCTTGCAGGCCTTGATGTGTCAATGCTCAAATGTGCGATTTCCCACAGAAAATATGCCGGTCAGGGCAGTACAAAATTATATGCGCTGCTGGAGGGCTATGTAAACACGCTTCAGACCTTTGGCGTACGCCTGATTGCCGAAAAAAAACAGGTGATTGTGAAGGAGGCAAAACCGCCAAAGTTTATGCCGCCTCAAATGACTGTCCCTCAAGGAAGCGCCCGGCCAAATCCTGAAAAATTAATTACAGAGGATAAGGCGGCAGCGATGATTGCAGATTGTGACGGCACAGTTTGTCTTTGTAAAAATGCGATTATCACACCGTCGGCATGGGATGTATTTGACAGCCATAAAATCAAAGTGGTAAGGCAGTAGGGGGTAAGGCATGCTTATATGTAAAGTTGTCGGTCATGTATGGGCGACAAAAAAGGAAGATAGTTTAAACGGCTTGAAGCTGATGGTTGTTCAGGAATACGACAACGGCCGCAAAAAAGGCTTGCCCTTTGTGGCGGCGGATATTGTCGGTGCGGGCATCGGAGAACAGGTGCTTACAGTCAGCGGCAGTACGGCACGAAAGGCTTTCGGCAGGGATGATGTCCCTGTGGACTGTGCCATTGTCGCGATTATTGACAGCCTTGAGGTGGAGAGAGAAAAGAATCAGGGTGAATAGCAATGGATTTTATTTCCCATATTTTTAATGCCGGAGTCGTCGGGTGCGGCGGCGCCGGTTTTCCTACACATGTTAAATTGAAATCCTCTTCGGAGTATTTTATTGTCAATGGTGCGGAATGTGAGCC
>CABUBX010000165.1 GCA_902489925.1 uncultured Lachnospiraceae bacterium
CTCCTGCTGCTCTCACCTCAGATATCTCCTTTTGAATAGCAAGTTTAACCTCCGGGTGGGTAAAACTGTTCAATTTTTCCAAAAGCTCGGGATGCCCGAACACAATTGACGCCAGCTTCTTTCTGTCTATTTCTTCGGATTCGTCAAGAATACCGCTGCCAAAATAAGAAACTATCGAAGCATAAGAAACTCCGCCTTTTTCACTAAGTTTTCTGGCAACATCATCAGCCATAATCACATGGGCATTAAAATGCGTTTCAAGAAGCCGGAGTACCTCAGACTTTCCGCTTCCTGCGCCGCCCGTCACACCAATTACTCGCATATCCTATCTCCTATTTAGCCTCATACCAGTTTGCACCTGTATGCACATCAATTTCAAGCGGCACAGATAAAACAACCGCATTTTTCATCTCATCGTTTAAAATTTGAATCACCGCATCCACTTCATTTTCAGCAGCTTCAATAAGCAACTCATCATGCACCTGCAAAATAAGCCGCGATTTCATATTCCTTTCCTTGAGAACCCTCGAAACATTAATCATTGCAATCTTAATAATATCTGCCGCTGTTCCCTGAATCGGAGAATTCATCGCAATACGCTCTCCAAAAGAACGCTGCATAAAATTTCCCGATTTTAGTTCAGGAATTGGACGGCGCCTTGAAAACATCGTCTTTGAATAACCCTTTTCTTTAGCCAAAGCCACAGCCCTATCAAGAAAGACTTTAACATTTGGATACGTTTTAAAATACTGTTTAATATAATTTTCAGCCTCTTTGCGGGTAATACTTAAATCCTGACTCAGGCCGAATGAGCTGATGCCGTAGACAATACCGAAATTGACAGCCTTTGCATTGCGGCGCATATCATCTGTCACTTCATCAAACGGCGTATGAAACACCTGCGATGCCGTCATTTTATGAATATCCATCGCCTCATTATAAGCAGCAATCAGCGCCTCATCCTCCGACATATGAGCAAGCACGCGAAGCTCAATCTGAGAATAATCGGCATCCACAAAAACGCAGCCCTCTTTCGGGACAAAAACCTTTCGAATCAGCCGTCCAAGCGCCATCCTAATCGGGATATTTTGGAGATTCGGCTCTGTGCTGCTGATGCGCCCCGTCGCCGTAATCGTCTGGTTAAATTTTCCATGGATTCGCCCGTCCGAACCGATATAACCTTCAAGGCCATCCGCATAGGTGGATTTAAGCTTTGTCAACTGCCGATACTCCAAAATAAGCTTAACAATCGGGTCTTCACCTTTAATTTTTTCGAGCACCTCTGCAGATGTGGAATAACCCGTCTTTGTTTTCTTTCCAAAAGGCAGTCCCATCTTTTCAAACAAAATAACGCCAAGCTGCTTCGGCGAATTGATATTAAACTCTTCACCGGCCAACGTATAAATCTCCGTCTCAAGCGCTTCGATACGCTCTGAAAGCTGTCGGCCATACGCATGCAAAGCGGAGGCCTCAACCTGAATACCAAAGCTTTCCATATCATCAAGAACAAAAACAAGCGGAAGCTCTACCGCATCATAAAGTGCCTTCATCTCCGCCTCACTAAGCGCTTTTTCAATGACAGACATTGCCATCAGAGGCACCATCGACAAATATCCCACATAGCGTCGAAGATTTTCCTCATCCGCCTCACTAAGCGCTTTTTTGCCAAACATATCCGCCCGTGACGGCACCGTCATTCCAAGATAGTCTCTTGCAATATCGTCGTAATCATACGTATCCTTCAGCGGATTTAACAAATACGCGCCGACACTTGCATCAAACACACGGTGCTGTTCCGTCAGCGAAAACCGTCGGATATGCGGCTTTAGCTGCAAGAAAGCACCGCAGCACACCGCAAGCAGTCGCTGCACTTCATCGGCGATAAAGCCTTCCGTCAAAAATCCCTGAACGCGGATAAAATAGATTTCCGTTTTATTCAGGCAAATTGAAAGACCTTCTAAGTCATCCTCCTTAATATAGGCAAGACCTACGGCCGACATCTCTGCCGCTTTTTCAAAAATATTTTTTGCCTCAGCTAAATTATCAATGATTTTCACATACTCATCCACACCGTCCGTCGTTTGAACCTCACCGTCAAAACGGCTGAGAATATTTTTAAACTCCAACCGTTTAAACCAACTGTAGGACATCTCATTATACATATTTTTTGTAACTGCCTGTTCTACATCCAGCACAAACCCACAATTTACATTAATTGTCGCCAGCGTCTTGCTCAGCTCGGCCTGCTCATAATAAGTTTTTAAATTTTCCGATGCCCGCTTCGGTTTAATCTCATCAACATGGGCATAGGCATTTTCTATGCTGTGATATGCCATAATGATTTTTGCCGCTGTCTTTTCCCCGATTCCCGGGACACCCGGAATATTGTCAGAGGCATCACCCATAAGCGCCTTCAAATCAATAAACTCCGTCGGCGTAACCCCATAATAGGCCGCGACATCCGAAGCATAATAATCCTCGATTTCCGTTCCCGTCATTTTAGTTTTAGGAATCCTTATTTTGATTTTGTCCGTCGCAAGCTGAAGCAAATCTCTGTCACCCGAAAGAATCGATACCTCAAGCCCCCCGTCTGCACACTGACGGCTGACTGTCCCCAAAATATCATCCGCTTCAAAGCCTTCCATTTCCATAGTTTGGATATTCATGGCATGAAGCACTTCCTTAATGACAGGCACCTGTTCGCGCAGCTCATCCGGCATCGGCTTTCGCGTCCCCTTGTAACCGTCAAACATTTTATGTCGGAAGGTCGGGGCAGATAAATCAAAAGCAACCGCCAAATATGCCGCTTTTTCTTCATCCAATATTTTAAACATAATATTTAAAAATCCATAGATGGCATTCGTATGCAGTCCCTCTGAATTTGTCAGATTCGGCACCCCGTAAAACGCCCTGTTTAAAAGACTGTGGCCATCAATCAGAACTATCTTTTCTTTCATTTTGTTTTTCCTCTTGTTTTCTTATTATTTTGACCGATATCTCCCCATCATCATTAAGCAAATAGGTGCACACATTATTTCTCGGCATCTTTTTAACAGCTTCCGCATCAAAATCACCGGTAACCGCAGAAATCGCCCGCTGCACCATCACAGAAACACTTTGACCCGCTGCATTATACATCGTGATAAAAATGATAAACATCGCCGCCGCACACATGATTGCCGCAACACTCGCACGCGCCCAAAGCTCACGCTTATGTTTCTTATGATATTTTTCCTTTTTTCTTTCAATATATTTCGTAAGCTCGCCTTTAAAATCAGAAATTTCGTCATAATTATCATCCAGCTGCCTCGTGCCCGAAAATACAATGAAATATACTTCAAGCTCATCGTAACATTCCGAACAACTTTCAATGTGCGCCAAAAATGCTTCAAGCTGCTCATCATCAAGTTTATCTTCAATAAACGGAACAATAAGCGATTGTGCCTCACGACAATTCATAAGTACAGCCTCCTTCGCATGTATCCTGCTCAAGAACAAAGTCCGCTTTATTTACCGCATCGCTGCTGCCGCCGATATAAACTTCAAACCTTCCCGGTTCACTGTCATAAATCATCTCTGCCGTATAGAATTTAAGCATAGCTTCGGTAATTTCAAAAACAACTTCCTTTTCCTCATTCGGCAAAAGCTCTATTTTCTTAAACCCTTTAAGCTCTCTGACAGGCCGAATCACACTGGCTGTCACATCACGAATATACATTTGAACAACTTCCCTGCCCTGCCTTTTACCTGTATTTTTCACCCGAACACCGGCAAAAATACTTTTACCGCCTTTATACAAAACATCGGCGGTAAGCTGTACCGCAGAATATTCAAACTCCGTATATGTTTTTCCGTAACCAAAAGGATATAACGGATATCCCGGCGCGTCAAGATATTTTGCAAGTTGAGGGCGTCCCGTCGAAAAACAGCTGTAATAAATCGGCGCCTGTCCTGTACTATAAGGAAAACTCATCGGCAGCTTCCCGGACGGCGCTTCTTTGCCAAACAGCACATCGGCAATGGCATGTCCGCCCTCCGTGCCCGAATGCCAGACAACCATCAAA
>CABUBX010000166.1 GCA_902489925.1 uncultured Lachnospiraceae bacterium
GAGGATATCCACAGCTTTGTGGAGGCGGCATTAATTGAGCGTACCGGAGATATCGGCAAGAACCTTCACACCGGGCGAAGCCGCAACGACCAGGTGGCGCTTGATATGAAGCTTTATACAAGAGATGATATCGACGAAACCGACAGTCGTCTAAAACAGCTGCTGCATACAATACTTACGATGATGGAGGTGCACACGCAGACTTACATGCCCGGCTTTACACATCTTCAGAAAGCCCAGCCGCTGACACTCGCCCACCATCTCGGCGCTTATTTTGAAATGTTTAAAAGAGACCGCCAGCGTCTTTTTGATATCCGTCAGCGCATGAACCTGTGTCCCCTTGGCAGCGGTGCTTTGGCAGGCACAACCTATCCGTTAGACAGAAACCTCACGGCAAAGCTGCTTGCCTTTGACGGTCCTACATTAAACAGTATGGACAGCGTATCGGACAGAGACTATCTGATTGAATATTTAAGCGCCCTGTCAACGATTATGATGCATTTGAGCCGTTTTTCCGAAGAAATCATCTTATGGAACAGTAACGAATATCAATTTATTGAATTGGATGATGCATACTCTACAGGCAGTTCAATTATGCCGCAAAAGAAAAACCCGGATATTGCAGAGCTTGTCCGCGGCAAGACAGGACGTGTTTACGGCGCCCTTATGTCTCTTTTGACAACGATGAAAGGGCTTCCGCTCGCTTATAATAAGGATATGCAGGAAGACAAAGAGATGGCCTTTGATGCGATGGATACAGTGAAAAATTGTATCACATTATTTGACGGGATGCTTGCCACAATGAAGGTTAATAAAAAAGCAATGGCCGACAGTGCCCGTCACGGATTTACAAATGCAACCGATGCCGCAGATTACCTTGTAAATCACGGTGTACCTTTCAGAGATGCCCATGGTATCGTCGGACAGCTCGTCCTCTACTGCATTGATAAAAAAATTGCTTTAGATGATATGAGCCTCGAGGAATTTAAGGCAATCAGCCCTGTTTTTGAAAATGATATCTACGATGCAATTTCAATAAAAACATGCGTGGATACACGCAATACAATCGGTGCGCCGGGAATGAAGGCAATGAATCAGGTCATTGAGATAAACAAAAAATATATGGAAGAAAATTAATAATATTTAAGCCCCGGATTCAGGCCTTTAATCCGGGGCTTTTATCGTGTGTATGTGTGCCGACACCTTATTGCAGCTTATTTTCCTTTTGCAAGAAGCGTCGCCGCGTAAGTCAGCAGCTTTTGTTTTTGGCGGATATCCATCTGTGCATAAATTTTTAAAAGCTTCTTTACATTCTTATCAGACTTTAATCCGTCATCCTCAAAAAACTCCGCAATCGTCATGCCAAATGCTTTACATATCTTGTCCAGTGTTGTAATCGAAGGACTGTTCCCACGATGTATTAAATTGGATAAGGTTGACTGTGCAATGCCGGCTTCCTTGGCCAGCCTGTATTCTGTCCATTCCCGCTGTTTGCAGAGCTTTTCTATCTTTTTGACAACATCCACGGTCCTCCACACCTTTCAACTATCATATGTGTATTGTACTATATTCTGTGCCCCTCAAAATAGTTTTAAAAGGTAATAAAAACCATCGTTTTTGGGTATTAATGAAAGATTGTGAATTAATTTTCACAACATGGTTATATCGGACGTGGTTGGTGTATCAGAATAATCCTATTATACAAAAAAAGACAACCCAGTGTATAGGGCTGTCTTTAAAAAAATATAAAAATCACAACATCAATACCATTTTTGAGTCAGATACCTCATACTCGCTGTCTGTGTGAGGCACCATCTTAAACCCGTGCTTGCGATAAAGCGCTATTGCCGGGATAAGCCTGCTGTTTGTAAAAAGAATAACTTTTCTGCCGCCGTGTGATTTGGCGAACTGTATTGCTTCCCGCACAAGCGCGTCCCCGATATGAAGCCTTCGGTAATCTTCTCTTACCGTCAGTTTAGCCATCTCATAAATACCGTTCTCCATAGGAATCATCGATACCGTGCCTACATTGATACCGTCTGCGGCTGCGAAAAAAATCTCGCCTCCCTGATTGAGAATCACTTCATGCGGATGATACAAAATCCTAAAATCAGCCGGTTCAAGAAGATTATATTTTTTCAGCCATGCGATTGACAAATCAATATAATCGCCGGCATCATCATCTTCCCACCTGCGAATTGTCAAATTCATCTTAAATCCCCCCGCGTAAAACACAAGGCTTTACAAAGTGCATCAGCCGTTGTTTGTAATATTTACATCCAGTTTATCATATGGAATAACAATATCATTTTTATCAAAAGCCATCTTAATCATTTCCTGAATGTGGGCTTTGGCTGTCCAATAATCAGCCGTTGTAACCCACACCCGCAGCGTCATACTGATTGCACTCGGGTCAAATTTATTGACAAAAGCGGAATATGGACGTGTCTCATCGTCTTTGATGACAAATTCATCATTTTGAGCCAATTCAAGCAAAATTCGTTTGACCTTATCAATATTTTCACTGTAATCAACGGAAACATTAAAGTCAATACGCCGCACCTCCTGCTCAGTATTATTCATAATCGTTGCATTGGAAAGCGCACCGTTTGGAACAACAATAGCCCTGTTATCTGCCGTAAGCAAATGCGTATAAATAATATCAATACTTGTGACTGTACCTTCATTGCCATTGCCGTCTAAAATATAATCACCGACCTTAAACGGTTTTAAAATCAAAATTAAAACACCGCCGGCGAAGTTTGACAGGCAGCCTTGCAATGCAAGGCCGATGGCAAGACCGGCCGAGCCTACAAGTGCAAGAATAGATGTCACATCTATGCCAAGCGTCGTAATAACAATGATAATAAGAAGGATTTTCAAAACCATCCCTGTCAGTGATGTCAAAAATGAAGCAACACTGTCATCGAGCTTTGAGCGAAAAAGTAGCTTTGAAAAAGCCTTAACAATAAATTTGATGATATACCAGCCGATAATTGCAACTAAAGCTGCAGTCAGCAGATTACTGCCAAGGGCAGATAATTTTTCAAATAATTTATCAAGAATCTTTTCCAGACGGGTGACTGCTTCAGGTTCGGTAACTGCTGTTGAGAGCATAAACATATATGTGTGTCCTCCATCAAATACGATGATTATCTGTTCTTTTGGCGTCGTGCACTTCTGCTTTTCTTTTTAGAAGACGGTTTTTTAGAAGCCGCTTTGACTTCTGTCGCAGGTTCAGCTTTGACCTCGGCTTTAATTTCAGACTTAGGTTCAGCTTTGACCTCGGCTTTTGCTTCAGCTTTTGTCTCAGCCTTGACTTCAGTTTTCACCTTTGAGGCACTCACCTTTCTCACAGTGCGTTTTGTGCCTGTCTTTGCAGGTGCCTTCGCAGGAAGCAGCTGTGTGCATGTAAAAATCGATACACCGAGCGGCGGTACAGTAATCTGGATGGAATCATCTCTGCCGTCACACTCGTCTGCCTTCGACTGTTTAAGTCTTGGATTGATATGACCTTCACCGCCAAATTCCTTGGCATCGCTATTAAAGATTTCTTTAAACTTACCTCTGAAAGGCACACCGACTTTATATTTTTCACGGACAACCGGCGTAAAGTTGCAGACAAATAAAAGTGTTTCGTCGGCTTTATCTGTTTTTCTTACAAATGAAACAATCGTCTCGTCGGCAGCCATGCAGTTAATCCATTCAAAGCCCTCCGGATAATCGTCATATTTTGATAAAGCCGGATAAGTGGTATACAAATGATTCAGTGCCTTGACATAATCCTGCATCTGCTGATGGCGTTCATTTTCAAGCATAAACCATTCAAGGCTCTTGCCCTCATTAAATTCTGAGAACTGAGCATAATCCTGTCCCATAAATAAGAGCTTCTTTCCGGGATGTCCGAGCATATAGCCGTAGGCAAGACGTAAGTTTGAAAACTTCTCGTCATATTTACCCGGCATTTTTCCAATCATAGAGCCTTTGCCGTGAACAACCTCGTCATGAGAAAGAACAAGTACAAAATG
>CABUBX010000167.1 GCA_902489925.1 uncultured Lachnospiraceae bacterium
AAAGCGCTATGTCGGCCGTGGTATGCTTTTCCTTGATTTGATTCAGGAGGGTAATCTTGGTTTAATTAAGGCTGTTGAAAAGTTTGATTACAGAAAAGGTTACAAATTCAGTACTTATGCGACATGGTGGATTCGTCAGGCAATTACAAGAGCGATTGCCGACCAGGCAAGAACCATCCGTATTCCGGTGCATATGGTGGAAACAATCAATAAGCTTGTCCGCGTATCGAGACAGCTGCTTCAAGAGCTCGGCCGTGAGCCTCAGCCGGAGGAAATCGCAGAGGAGATGAAAATCCCTGTTGAGCGTGTCCGCGAAATTTTAAAGATTTCTCAGGAACCTGTATCCTTAGAAACTCCGATTGGCGAGGAGGAGGACAGTCATCTCGGTGACTTTATTCAGGATGATAATGTGCCGGTGCCTGCAGATGCCGCTGCATTTACATTATTAAAAGAACAGCTCTCCGAAGTATTAGTCACATTAACAGACAGAGAGCAGAAGGTGCTTCGCCTGCGTTTCGGTCTTGATGACGGCCGCGCCCGCACTTTAGAGGAAGTCGGCAAAGAGTTTAACGTTACACGTGAACGTATCCGTCAGATTGAAGCAAAGGCTTTAAGAAAACTGCGTCACCCGAGCCGCAGCCGTAAATTAAAAGATTATCTTGAATAAAAAGAGGGATGTCCATGAATTTATCAAAAAGACTCGAAGCTGTTGCCGGCATGGTAAGTTTCGACCACCGATTGGCTGATATCGGCACCGACCACGGTTACGTGCCCATCTATCTTGTCGAAGCAGGCAAAGTGCCCAGTGCCGTAGCCATGGATATTAATAAGGGGCCTCTTAAAAAAGCCGAGGAAAATGTAAAGCGTCATCACCTTGAAGCATCGATTCAGCTTCGCTTGTCCGATGGTCTTGCAAAGCTTCATCCGAATGAGGCTGACACCGTTTTAATTGCCGGCATGGGCGGAAATCTCATGTCAAGAATTATCGCAGACGGTCAAGAGCAGCTGAAAAATGTCTCAGAGCTTATTTTACAGCCTCAGTCAGAAATCAGAGAATTCAGACATTTTCTTCATAACAGCGGTTACAAAATTTGTGAAGAAGAAATGCTCATCGACGAAGGTAAATACTATGTCATGTTTAAGGCTGTAAAGGGCACACAAAAGTATGCCTCTGAGGTTGAATATGCCTATGGAAGCCTGCTGCTTCAAAAAAAGCATCCTGTACTCCGCAGATACATAGAAAAAGAGCTTCGCAATTATGACACTATTTTAAAACATCTTACCGACTCAGACAGTATTCACGCGAAAACACGCAAAAAAGTACTGCTTGAAAAGTCGGCACTCGGAAAAGAGGCGCTTAAATATTATGATATGCCGTGAACTTATTGAAAAATTAAATATACTTTGTCCCCCGGAATATGCTATGTCATGGGATAATTCCGGTTTGATTGCCGGACGGATTGACAGAGAAATTAAAACTGTTTATATTGCCCTTGATGCAACAGATGCGGTAATTGACGCCGCATCTGCTGCCGGCGCCGATTTATTGCTGACACATCACCCGCTCGTTTTTTCCTCACTGAAGAAGATTAACGACAGCGATTTTACAGGACAGCGTCTTTTGACATTGATTGAAAATAAAATCGGCTGTTTTGCCATGCACACGAACTTTGACGTTGCCGTCATGGCTGATTTAGCTTCAGATATGCTTGGTCTTGTCAATACGCAGCCGCTGGAAAAAACAGGCGATACACCTGACGGTGAAATCGGCATCGGAAAAACCGGTAACTTAGAAAGCCCCATAACACTTAAAGACTGTGCCGGCGAAATCAAAAAGATTTTTGATGTAAAAAGTGTCACAGTTTTTGGTCCTTTGGATAAGCTTATTTCCCGTGTGGCCATCTGTCCCGGCTCTGGAAAAAGCACTATCGGTGATGCCGTAAACAGTGGCGCCGATGTCCTTATTACCGGCGATATCGGACACCACGAAGGACTTGATGCCATGGCATGTAATCTTGCCATTATTGATGCCGGTCATCAGGGTATTGAAAAAATATTTATCCGCTATATGGAGGCTTATTTCAAAGCACATTTCCCGGGTATTCATGTTGTCACAGAAAATAGCTGTTCACCATTTACTGTCATGTAGACCATCACTTAAAACGGAGGTGTTTTGTCATGTCTGAAATGATTCATGTGACCGTCTGCCATCCCGGCGGTCAAACTCAGCTGGATTTAAAAAAATCCACACCTTTTTTAGACTTACTCCCTCAATTTGAAAAGCTTTATAAAGCACCTGTCATACTCGCCCGTATCGATGGCAAGCTTAAAGAGCTTTCAAAACCGATTAAAAAAAGCGGCACCATTGAGTTTATTACAATCGGAGAGAGCATCGGCCATAAAGTTTACAACCGCACAGCCACCTTTCTTCTCACAAAAGCGGCAATTGATGTGATTGGGCACAAAAAGCTTAAAAAGCTTATTGTGCAATATTCCGTCGGCAACGGCTATTATTGCGAGCTGTCTTCCGATGTTAAACTGGACCAATCTCTGCTTGATGCCATAAAGACACGAATGTTTGAGCTTGCCTGTGAAAATCTTCCTATCGAGAAAAAAAATGTACCGCTCAAAGAAGCGATACGTCTTTTTGAAGAAGCCGGTATGGAGGATAAAAAGGCTCTTTTCAAATACCGAAGGGCATCCTCTGTCAATATTTACAAGCTTCCCGGCTGCATCGACTACAATTACGGCTATATGGCGCCGTCCACAGGATATATCCGCTGGTTTGATTTATACCTTTTTGATGAAGGCTTTATTCTCGACCTTCCGAATATTTCTACTCCGACATCACTTGAGCCTTTTAATCCGTCTGTAAAGCTTTTTAATGTTTTGAAGCAGTCCACACGCTGGGGCAATATGATGAATGTGAGCACTGTCGGAGATTTGAACGATGTTATTACGTCCGGAGACATGAACGACTTAATTCTTGTTTCCGAAGCACTTCAGGAAAAAAAGATTGCCCAGATTGCAGAGCAGATTGTCCAAGATAAATCGAACCGTATCGTGCTTATTGCCGGTCCTTCCTCATCAGGCAAGACAACCTTTTCCCACAGGCTCTCCATTCAGCTTCGTGCCCACGGTGTCCACCCTCATCCGATTCCGGTAGATGATTATTTTGTCAATCGCGAGGACACGCCAAAAGATGAAAACGGTGATTATAACTATGAGTGCCTTGGGGCACTGGACGTTGATTTATTCAACGAGCATATGTCGGCGCTTCTCGACGGACAAAAGGTCGAGCTTCCGCGCTTTAACTTTATTACAGGCAAACGTGAATACAAGGGACACACAAAACAGATTGGTGCTGACGATATCCTTGTCATCGAGGGCATTCACTGTCTCAACGACAAATTGACCTACAGCCTTCATAAAGACAGTAAATTCAAAATCTATATCAGCGCTCTGACACAGCTTAACATTGACGAACACAATCGTATCCCGACAACCGACGGCCGTCTTATACGCCGCATTGTCCGAGATGCCGCAAAGCGGGGCAGCAGCGCCGCCTCAACAATTGCCCGCTGGGATTCTGTAAGACGGGGCGAGGAGGAAAATATTTTTCCATATCAGGAAAGTGCCGACGTCATGTTTAATTCAGCCTTAATCTATGAATTAGCTGTCTTAAAGCAATACGCAGAACCTTTGCTTTTTAATATTACAGAAAATATGCCGGAATATGACGAGGCCAAACGGCTCTTAAAGTTTTTTGATTATTTTCTCGGCATTGACAGCGCCCTCATTCCTAAAAATTCTATTTTGAGGGAATTTATCGGTGACAGTTGTTTTAAAGTCTGATTGACTTTTTGGCTATTCAATGATATAGTTAATACTTGCAAGTCTGTTAAATAATCGCGGCTGCATGTCTCGAAAGAGCGCAGGTGAGGAAAGTCCGGGCTTCACAGGGCAGGATGCCGGATAACGTCCGGTGG
>CABUBX010000168.1 GCA_902489925.1 uncultured Lachnospiraceae bacterium
ACAAAACCGCCGATATCGCGATACACACAAGCATTATTAAAAAATATTTGATTTTTTTCATTTGTGCACCGCCTCCTATGCTCTGTGCAAAAGTCTCTTTCTTGCAAAGTCCATCGCTTTAATGACAGTCTGCTCTCTGACTTTTCTTCTGCTGCCTTTAAAACGGCACTCTATCACTTCGGTTTCTCCGCACGCAAAACAACCGATATAGACAAGGCCAACCGGCTTTTCTTTTGTGCCGCCGTCAGGGCCTGCAATGCCTGTCACCGACAGTGCAACATCAGCCCCCGCAAAGGCTGCCGCACCTTCTGCCATCGCTCTTGCCGTCTGCTCGCTGACTGCACCGTATTTTTCTAAAACATCCTTTGATACATTCAAAATCCTTTGCTTTGCCTCATTGGCATAAGTCACCGCACTTAAATTTAAAACATCCGATGCCCCGGGCACATTGACAAGCCGTGCACAAAGCATACCTCCCGTACAAGACTCCGCCGTTGTGATTGTAAGCTTCTGTTTCTTTAAAAGCTTTACAAGGACAGCCTCCAGCATTTCATCAGCCTGTGAAGTGTAAATAGCCTCACCAAATCGTCGGCTCAATTCCGAAAGTACCGGCGCTATCAAGGCTTTGGCTTCTTCCTCAGAGGCCGCCTTTGCCGTAATTCTAAGATGTACCTCACCGATTTTTGCATAAGGTGCAATCGTCGGATTTGTCTGTGTCTCTAACATATCTTTAATTTTGTCTGCAACTGCGCTCTCACCGACACCGCATAATTTAAGTGTCTCAGATACAATGACCTCATCCGAAAGCTTTCGGATAAAAGGCGCTGCCTGATTATTAAACATCGGTATAAGCTCATCCGGAGGTCCCGGAAGCAAAAACATATATTTCCCATCGGTTTTTACAATAAGCCCCGGCGCCGTACCGTTATCATTGTCAAGGACAACCGCCCCCTCAGGAATCAGAGCCTGCTTCCAGTTATTTTCCGTCGGCACCCGTCCGATACCGTCAAAATATGACTGTATACGCACTTTTGTATGCTCATCCGGGATTAAAGGCAGTCCGGCTGCTTTTGCCGCCGTCTCTTTTGTCAAATCATCCTCAGTAGGACCCAGGCCGCCGCTTAAAATAACAATATCACTGCGTAAAAGCGCTGTTTTTATTGCTTCAAGAAGTCTTTTCTCATTGTCTCCGACAACCGTCTGATAATAACAGGACAGTCCGAGGGATGCACACTGCTCGGCCAAAAAAGCAGCATTTGTATTTACAATATTGCCAAGCAATATTTCCGTGCCGACAGAAATAATTTCTGCTGTCATTACATCTTGCCCCCTGTAATTACCTTTTTATTTTTAACGATATAATCAACAAGTGAAACAACCGTTAAAATTGTTGAGGCATAAATTAAAATCTGTTCAATCACATAAACAGCTGTTCCTCCAAAATCAGGAATCATGAAAATAATTGTGACCATCGTAACGGCTGTTTTTATCTTTCCCCACCAGCTTGCAGCAATCACAATACCGGATTCTGCGGCAACAAGTCTGAAACCGCTGATGATAAACTCTCTTGAAATAATAATGAGCACAACCCATGATGCAATGCGATTCATTTCTACAAAACAAATCAGTGCCGCCGCAACTAAAAGCTTATCTGCAAGAGGGTCCATAAATTTTCCGAAATTTGTCACAAGATTGTATTTTCTTGCAATTTTTCCGTCTAAAAGGTCTGTAAGGCTGGCAATGACAAAAATAAGCAGTGCCGCAATGCGCGCCCAAAATCCCCAGTTTTCACTGCCGAGGAAAAAGACAACAAAAACAGGAATTAAGGCAACTCTGAGTATTGTGAGTTTATTCGGCAGATTCATCAATCACATCTCCTATCAAATCATAATCATTGGAACCGGTAATTAAAACCGGAACAATATCGCCGGACATCATTTCCCACGGTGCCCGCACAAATATATAGCCGTCAACATTCGGCGCATCTTTGTAGGTACGTCCGATATAAACACCCTCCTCCGGGATTTTGCCTTCAATCATCACAAAAACACGTTGTCCGACCATCTTTTCAGCACACTCAAAGGCAATTTCCTGCTGAATCGCCATCAGCTCATCCCTTCGTTCTTCTTTCACCGCTTCATCAATCTGACCTGCAAAGCCGGCCGCCGGTGTGCCCTCCTCCGGTGAATATGTAAAGACACCGAGACGGTCAAACTTCATTTCGCGGACAAAGCTTTTAAGCGTCTCATGGTCATCCTCAGTTTCTCCCGGAAAACCTGTAATTAATGTTGTTCTAAGTGCAATATCCGGGATTTCCTTCCGAAGCTTTGCAACAACCTCCATCAGCTGTGCCCTGTCTGTTCTTCGTCCCATGCGCTTTAATATGGCATCACTGGCATGCTGGATTGGCACATCAAGATAATGACAGATTTTTGGCTCTGTCTTTATTGTCTCAATAAGCTCATCATAAATTTCTTCCGGATAACAATATAAAATCCTAATCCACTCGATACCGTCTATTTTACATAGTTCCTTCAAAAGAATATGAAATGTCTTTTTGCCGTATAAGTCCTTACCGTACATCGTTGTTTCCTGAGCCACAATATTGAGTTCTTTAACACCGCGCGCTGCAAGGCTTTTTGCATCCTCCAGAATTTCTGCCATCGGCACGCTTCTGTAATTGCCACGAAGGGAAGGAATAATGCAATATGAACAATGCTTATCACAGCCCTCGGCAATTTTAAGATAACTGAAATACCCACCTGTTGTAATCACGCGCTCTGTATGATTTTGCGGCAAATAGTCAATGGACTTAAAGCTTTCTATCTTTTCACCTTCAAGCGCTTTGTCAATGACAGAAACAATCTCGTCATAGCTTGTCGTACCGACAATGGCATCGACCTCAGGAATTTCTTCTAAAATATCCTTCTGAAAACGCTGGGCAAGACAACCTGTCACAATCAGCACTTTAAGACAGCCTGTCTGTTTAAGCTGTGCCATCTCAAGTATTGTATTGACACTCTCCTGCTGGGCATCGTGAATAAAGCTACATGTATTTACAATCGCAATATCCGCCTTTGACTCATCATTTGTCAGGCTATAGCCTCTGTCGCGAATAAGCCCAAGCATTACCTCTGAATCTACAAGATTTTTATCACATCCAAGGGATACAAATAATATATTCATACGCTTACTTCTCATCCTTCATTTTTACTGCCTGAACGCAGTTATACATTAACATGGCAATCGTCATCGGACCAACGCCGCCCGGAACCGGTGTTATAGCGCTTGTAAGTTCCTTGACATCTTCAAAATCAACATCACCGCACAGCTTGTTATTTTCATCCCTATGCATACCGACATCAATCACAACCGCGCCCTCTTTGACGTAATCCTTTGTAAAATACTTTGGTTTGCCAATCGCACATATTAATATATCCGCTCTGCGGCATATCATTTTCAAATTTTTTGTCTTTGAGTGGCAAACTGTCACTGTCGCATTTTCACCAAGCATCAGCATCGCCATCGGTTTGCCGACAATATTGCTGCGGCCGACAATCACACACTCCGCGCCCTCCGCCTTAATATTGCAGCGGTGAAGCAGCTGGATAATTCCCGCCGGCGTACATGAAACAAAACCTTTTTGCCCGATACTTAAAGCGCCGACATTTTCAGGATGGAAACCGTCCACATCCTTTTTAGGGCTGATTGCATTAATAATCATCTGTTCGCGGATATGCGGCGGTAGCGGCAGCTGCACAAGAATGCCGTCCACGTCCTCACGATGATTTAATTTATCAACAAGCTGTAATAATTCTTCCTCTGTCGTATCCTTGGCAAGCTCATATGACAATGAGCGAATACCAATATACTCACAGGCCTTTTTCTTATTTTTCACGTAAACACAGGAAGCAGGGTCATTGCCTACAAGTACAACTGCCAGCGTCACTGTACGGCCGCGTCTATTAAGCCGCGCCACTTCT
>CABUBX010000169.1 GCA_902489925.1 uncultured Lachnospiraceae bacterium
CTGCGCATCCTCACAGCGTTTAAAACCGTTTTCTTTATAGAGCAGCGGACTGTTAAAATAATCCGAGCCCTCCGTGCTTCGCCATTCGCCCTCAAAGCCAAGGTTTTTATACTCAAGCTTTGCAAGCACACGGTAATACGGTGTTTTCACAAAATTTCTGATTTCCCGCTCTCGCCGGACAACCATACCAAGAACGCAGGTCATCACCCGCCCGACAGAGAGCACTGTATATTTTGTATGCATAAAACTTGATATCGTCTGTCCGTATTTTAAGGTGAGCAATCTCGAAAAGTTAATGCCCATCAGATAATCTTCCTTTGCCCTCAAATACGCCGAGGCTGATAAGTTATCATATTCAGACCAGTCCTTTGCTTCTCTGACACCTCTTAAAATTTCTTCTTCTGTCTGAGAATCTATCCATACACGCTTTCGCACTTTATTTTTAACACCGGCCATCTCGTCAACAAGGCGATATATGTACTCTCCCTCCCGTCCCGAGTCGGTGCATATGTATATTGTCTCAATATCCTTTCGATTTAAAAGCCCCGATACAATCTTAAACTGCTTTTTTACATCGGGGATAATCTCGTACTTAAATTTTTCCGGCATAAAGGGAAGTGTGTCAAGACGCCATTTTTTCAATGCCGGGTCATAGCTTTCCGGATAACTCATCGTCACAAGATGCCCGACGCACCACGTAACCACACCGTTTTCCGATTCAAGATAGCCGTCACCGGCCCGCCCGGAAATTTTAAGTACACGGGCAAATTCTTTTGCCACACTTGGTTTTTCTGCAATATATAATGATTTTCCCATGCTCATCTCCTAAATTGTCACTGTAAATACGGTGCCTTCGCCAACCTTACTCGTGACAGAAATATCACCGTCGTGATACTCAACAATGTGTTTTACGATTGCAAGACCAAGTCCTGTGCCGCCAATCTGTCTGGAATGGCTTTTATCCGCTCTGAAAAAGCGCTCAAAAACGCGCTCATAATACTTTTCGGGAATACCGATACCCGTATCAGACACGCATATACAGCCGCGTCCCTTTTTCTCACTGATAACGACAGTGACTTTACCCCCGATTTTATTATACTTAATTGCATTTTCACACAAATTATAAATAAGCTCATCCATCATCTGACTGATGGCCTGAACGCGGATATGTTCACCTTCAACCGCCACCTTAATTCTGTTTTTCTTCGCCTGAATTTCAAGCCGCCCGACAACAGACTCTGCCAGCTCATACAAATCAACAGACTCCTTTTCAATATCAATGTGGCGCTCATCAAGCTTTGAAAGCTTAATAATATCGTTAATCAGACGAATCATATGATTGGATTCATTGTAAATTTTTTCTGAAAATTCCGGTATATCCTCTGTTGGCACAAGGCCGTTTTTCAAAAGCTCTGCATATCCTGAAATCGATGTCAGCGGTGTTTTAAGCTCATGAGACACATTTGAAGAAAACTCCTTACGAAGCTTTTCATTTTTCTGGCGAAGTTTTTTCTGCCGGACAATACGTGTCATAATCGGCTGCATTTCCTCATAAACACATCCTTTTTCAGGATGACTGAGGTCTATTTTTTGAATCGGCTGAACAATCTTTTTTGTCATCTTTGAAGACGCCGTCATTGCCCCAAAGAAGCAGACGGCAAACCAAGCTGCAAGCATAAGACCATATCCCCAAATCGGTGTCTCAAGCAAATACAGCACATAGGCGCTGACAGCGACTAAAAAGGCGTACGCGCCAAGCACTGCCCCCGAAAGCATCAGCATCTTCATATATATTTTTTTCCGCATCTTAAATCATCTCCATCTTATAACCGACACCCCGAACTGTTTGAATCTTTTTCCCGCTCTCGCCAAGCTTTTGACGAAGCGATCCGATATGAACATCAACCGTACGGCTTTCACCCTCAAAATCCGTATTCCATACAGCTTCCAAAAGTCTCTCTCTACTAAGAACAATACCATTATTTCTCATCAAATAATCCAAAAGTTCAAATTCTTTGTAAGTCAACTCCACAGGTACGGCGCCAACCGTTACAATATGACGTTCCCTGTCAAGATGAATATCATCCATATCCATACTGTCATGTTTTTCTTCCCTGCGTCCGCTGCGCCTAAGCACGGCGCGAACCCTTGAAACAAGTTCCATAACTCCAAATGGTTTTGTTACATAGTCATCTGCACCCAAATCAAGTCCGATGACCTTATCATACTCCGCCGATTTTGCCGTCAGCATAATTACCGGCACACAGCTTAACCGCTCTGTTTTTTTCAGACGTTTAAGCACAGTTACACCGTCTTCATCCGGAAGCATAATATCAAGAAGAATCAAGGTGGGGGTCACCTTTTTTACTTCTTTATAAAAATGTGCCGCATCCTCAAACCCAACCGCTTCAAACCCCGATGTTTTTAAAGCATAAATCACCAGTTCTCTTATATTTTTATCATCTTCCACATAGTAAATTAATTCTTTCATGCCAGCCTCCTGTTTACTGCACCAATAAAGCGCCAACCTGTGACTATATTACCACAAGTGGGCGCTCTTGGAAATGACTTTATTTTTTTAATTCATGTTTGACATAGCCTGCAATATTATCGGCATGGTCAGAAATTCTCTCGAGATTGCTGAGCACATCAAGAAATACAACGCCGCTGGCCGGCTGGCACCGATGTTCTGTAAGTCTTTGAATATGCTTTTCACGCAGTTCGCCTTCTATATAATCGACAAGGTCTTCATACTCTTTTTCTTTTTCAACAAACTCCATACTCATTTCCTGACGGGATTTAATCGCATAATTAAGACCGTTTGTCACATAAGTCATAATACCCTCAAGTTCTTTTTTGGCTGTATCAGAAAATTGAATTCCATTGGCCACCTTATATTTTGCCAGCTCTGCAATATTCTCCGCATGGTCACCCATACGCTCAATATCGCTGACCGAATAAAACAGGTGATTGACAAGCGTATGCTCATTATCATTCAGCGAAAGGCTGCTGACCTTAATCAGATAATCCGACAATCGCTTTGCCATACGGTCAATACTCTTTTCATGCTCATAGACTGCATTAATCTTTTCTTCATCATTATTGAGTACCGCCTCAAAAGAAAGTTCAATATTCTTATAGGCAATTGTACTCATATGAAGGACTTCCTCAACCGCATTCTGTACCGCAAATGACGGAGACTCTAAAATACGGCTGTCCAAATGACGAAGAAAATCTGTTTCGTCATCATCCGCAACAGGCTCACTGACTTCAACCTTGTCTTTAATAATCATGCCTGACAGTTTCACAAGTTTATTCGCAAACGGGAACAAAAGCAGCGTATTCGTCACATTGAACACTGTATGGAATACAGAAATCTGCACGCTGTTGATTGCAGCCGACGCAAAACCGCCATTAAACGAAAACAGCGTAAAGCTTAACAGACCAAAAACAACCGCACCAACCGTATTAAATAAGAAATGGATAAAGGCTGCTCTTTTTGCTGTCTTATTAGCACCGGCACTTGAAATAAGCGCTGTCACACAAGTACCGATATTCTGTCCGAGGGTAATGTATACGGCCGAATTCCAAGTCACAACACCGTTGGCTGCCAAGGTCTGCAAAATACCGACGGAAGCTGATGAGCTTTGAATTAACGCTGTAACTCCGGCACCGACAAGAATACCCAAAATCGGATTGCTGCCAAGTAATGTAAAGGCCTGTGCAAAAATCGGCGCATCACTGTAAGGCTTAATCGCACCGGACATAAAGCTCAAACCGATAAAAAGTGCGCCAAAACCGACCAAAATCTCGCCGACCTGACGTTTCCCCGCCTTCTTTGAAAAGAGCATAATAAATGCACCGATACCGATTAAAAGCGGCGCGTAAAACTCCGGATTTAAAAACTCACCAAGTTCCTGCATCGATACAAGCCAGCTCGTAATGGTTGTACCGATATTGGCACCCATAATGACACCGACCG
>CABUBX010000170.1 GCA_902489925.1 uncultured Lachnospiraceae bacterium
ACAGTAAAGTACATTCAAACAGATTGTCAATTAAAGTGAGTTATACTAGTAAACGGTGATGGCGGAAAGAAAGGGATTTTTGCGGGTTCATATTCGGAAATCAGAAGTGTCATTTTAGAGGCAATGGAACAAAAAATGGCATATGAGAATTTGTACAAAGAAAAAAATTCTTTAGAAAAAAGACAGTTGTTTTGCGCGATGCTGGAAAGTAAAAAAAGCAGTGAAGAAGTCGTGCAAAAAAGTGCTCATGATATCGGTGTGTATCCTGAGAAAGGATTTAACTGTTTTGTATATATGTGTTTTATTGATATTACAGCTTATTTTTCCGAGCATGACGGAAAAGACAGCGATGAGCTTCCGATGCGTTTTTGTGAGGCGTTTTTGATTAAGCTTTTGGAAGAAAATTATAAAGTCATCAGTATCCCTTATCAGGACAGAATTATATTTTGTCTCAGTACGGAGGAAAATAATGCGGAAAGCAACAGTCGGGTTTTAAAAAATAGTCTCAAACAGATTCAGAATCTTTTGAGAGAGCGATATGCAATAGATACTTTAGCAGCGGTTTCAAATTATCATGTAGGTGTTAAAGGATTAAAAAATGGTTTTGTGGAAGTAAGCAGGATTATAAAACATCTTAAATTTATGGGAAATAGAAGTTTAACAGTTGATGATTCGGTGGCAAGCCCGGGATATGACAATTCAATATATGTACATCCGGTTAAAGAAGAAGCATATCTTGAGAATTATATTAAGTCGGGAGATATGATAAAAGCAAAGGAAACGTTTTTGCATATTATGAAGGATTATTACAATAACTCCGAATTTTCACCTCAGGTATATAAGCTTAGGCTTTATGCGCTGCTTGGCCGGATTTTAGACAGTGTCAGCTATACGCAAATGACGAAAACCAATAAAACAGCAGATGAAGTGGATATGTATGTTGATTTGATTGAGTTTGATAATATTGATGAGTTCTGCAATAAAATTAATGGGCTCTTAGATAAGGTAGAGGCTTTTAATCAGTCCGAAGAAAAGGATTTGGAAAAAGACTTTGTGAAAAATGTTAAAAAGATTATTGTGACACATTATATGGATTATAATTTGAATGTGACATCAATCGCCGAAGCATTGAATAAGAATCTTGATTTTGTATCGCGAACCTTTAAGAAAAATACGGGTGAAGGCTTATTGGATTATATTCAAAAAATCAGGATAGATAAGGCAAAGCAATTTTTTATGGAGGATGAAGCCCTGTCGGTTCAGCAGGTAGCCAATATGGTTGGTTATGTCAGCTGTGAATCTTTTATACGTGTATTTAAAAGCAAAGAGGGCACAACACCCGGACGCTATAAAAGCAGCATAAAAAAATAGGATTAGAGAAAACAGAGATATTTTTGCCTCCTTTTTCCCTTGTGATTTACATAAATCACAGGGGATTTTTTTCTTTTGCAAGCTGCCCTTTAAAATGCCATTGACCGTATAAAGTGTTATCCTATATAATAATGAAGGACAGGAAATATTTATGAGTCTTTTTAAAGGTGGAATTACAGATGAAATATAGAGACAGAGACGGCGTAAGCCATGGCGGCGATAACGGTCAGGATAAGCTTCTTAAAAAGCTTTATGGGACAACTGTGGGGCGTATGGCAGTGAAAGTTTTGTGCCATCCGATTATATCAAGGCTTGGCGGCTGGTTTTTGAATACGCCGGTTTCAAAGGTTGGGATTAAGCCGTTTATTGAAAATAATCATATTGATATGTCAGAATATGAACAGGTAGCTTACGCATCCTATAATGATTTTTTTAAGCGCAAAATCAAAGCCGGAAAACGTCCGGTGAATATGTCTGAGGATACGCTTATCAGTCCGTGTGATTCAAAACTTTCGGTGTACCGGATTAATAAAGACAGTGTGTTTACGATTAAAAATTCCGAGTATACAGTACAGTCATTGCTGCGCAATAAGCGTCTTGCGGATGCTTATGAGGGCGGCTACTGCTTTTTGTTTCGCCTGACGGTGGATGACTATCACAGGTATTGTTATGTCGATGACGGGCGCAAGAGCCGCAACTTTAAAATACCGGGCTGTCTGCATACGGTAAATCCGGCAGCGCTTGACTTTGCGGATGTTTATAAAGAAAACAGCCGTGAGTATACAGTGCTGCGCACGGAAAATTTCGGTGATGTGGTGCAGATGGAGGTCGGTGCCATGATGGTCGGACGCATTGTCAATCATGACGGTATAGGACGCATCAAACGCGGTGTCGAGAAAGGATATTTTGAGTTTGGCGGTTCGACAGTGATTGTTCTTGTAAAGAAGAATGTTGTCAATGTCCGAATGGATATTTTGAAAAATATGAAAGATGGCTATGAGACAAAGGTCAAGCTTGGCGAGGAAATTGCCTATAAAAGTTTAATGGTTTAAAAGTGAAAATTTAAAGGAGGAATTTTTGAATGGAAAGCTTTAGCGTAAAGGACATTGTGAGCGCCGTAGGCGGGAAGCTTTTATGCGGTGATGAAAAAACAATGGTGACAAATATTTGTATAGACAGCCGTGATGCGGGGGATGGCTCGCTTTTCGTGCCGATTATCGGTGAGCGTGTGGATGCTCATAAATTTATAGGTCAGGTATTTGAAAACGGCGCGGCTGCCGTGCTGACATCGAGAGATGAGATTGTGGCAGAAAATAAGCCGCATATTCTTGTGGAAAATACGGAAAAAGCGCTCGGTGCACTTGCTGTGTGGTACAAGAAAAGATTTAATATTCCGGTGATTGGCATTACGGGAAGTGTCGGCAAGACATCAACGAAGGAGATGATTGCAGCGGCATTGTCTCCGGTGTATAACGTGCTTAAAACCGCGGGTAATCAAAACAGTAATATCGGTGTGCCTCTGACACTTTTCAGACTGGAAAGCGGTCATGAGATTGCCGTTATAGAGATGGGCATCAGTGATTTTGACGAGATGGCAGAGCTGGCGGATTTTGTCTGTCCGGATACGGCAGTTGTGACCAATATCGGTGTGGCGCACCTCGCCCAATTTAAGTCCCGCGAAAATATTATGGCAGAAAAGCTTCAGATTGCCCGTCATTTCGGAAACAGCAATACACTTTATGTCAACCTTGATAATGACATGCTGCAGACTGTTGCAAACAAAACATGGAGTGATGAGCGTCTTGAATTTTTACGGGATAAGCATATTTTAAGCTTTTCGGCAGACGGCGGGGCGGCTGATTTCAGAGCCGAAAACATTCATATTAAGGATGGACGCCAGTGTTTTGATTTTGTTTGTGATGATGACAAAACAGAAGTTTGCCTGCTTCAGCTTGGAATTCACAGTGTTAGCAATGCACTTGTGGCTCTGGCGATTGCGATGCAGTATGGCGTCAGCTTAAAGGAAGCGAAGGCCGGTGTAGAGAGTTATGAGGGCATTGCGATGCGTCAGCAGGTGAATCATTTGAGCCGGGGTATTAAGGTCATTGATGATACTTACAACGCAAGTCCGGATTCAATAAAGAGCGGTGCACAGGTGCTTGTCTCTATTGACAATACAGGGCGCAAGATTTTATCACTTGCAGATGTGCTTGAGCTTGGGGAAACTGCTTGGGACTGTCACTATGAAACGGGACTTGCCATTGCGAAGCTGCCGATTGATGAGATTATCGCTGTAGGACCGATGATGAAGGCGCTGATTCAGGCAGTGAATGAATGTGCCCCGCATATTGTGACAACGCATTTCGATGACAATGCTTCGGCGGCAGAATATATTAACAGTATTCTCTCAGATGGCGATGCATTGCTGTGCAAGGGCTCAAGAGGTATGCATCAGGAAGAAATCGTTGCGGCCGTCTGTGAAAAGTGGGCATAAAATATACAGCAAAATGTCCGTTTATGCAGTATAAAATGAATAAA
>CABUBX010000171.1 GCA_902489925.1 uncultured Lachnospiraceae bacterium
GCGGTGAAAAACAGAGAATTGCACTTGTGCGTATGATGTGGCAGCCTAAGGAAATTTTGCTTCTCGATGAGCCTGTGTCGGCTTTGGATTCTGTAAACAGGGGATTGTTTGATTCGTGGGTCAAGGCGCAGAATGCAACGGTACTGCATATATCCCATGATATGAATGAAAATGCGATGCGCTGTTATGACTGTATTATATACATGGAGAATGGAAAAGTCAAAATGATGGGAAGCTATGAACAGTTAAGTCAAAATAAAACCTTTATGGCGTTTGTGTGCCGCGAAAGAGATACTGGTGATAAATAATATTTTTAAAAACAATAAATTCAGGGTATCCGAGCTTTTTCGGATACCCTGTTTTGCAGCCGGGTTTTTATCCAAGCAGCCTTGTGACATTTAAAAGACCGCAGCCTTGTCGGCTGTGAGGAAAGCCCAAATCATCACAGGAGGCACAGAGACGGTTCTTGACAGTATGATTATCCATGGACGGATATTTTTCCAAAAGAAGGGCAATGGCGCCGGAAACAACAGGTGTTGACATGGAGGTGCCGCTGCGCTTTTCGTAGCCGCCTGTGCCAAGTCCTTTTTTTGCGGAACAGGCGGTGATGTTGGAACCGGGGGCAACAATATCCGGTTTTAAGACAAGGTTTTTGGTCGGGCCGCGGCCGGAGTAAGAAGTGACTTTTTTTCCGTGGATATAGACCGGTCCGTCATCGTCATAGGTGCCGACGGTGATGACCTTGCGGCTGATTCCGGGGGCTGTGATTGTCATCGGTTTCGGGCCGTTATTGCCTGCGGCAGTGACAACAACAAGACCTGCCTCCCATGCGCTGTCAACGCTTTTAACAAGCAGAGAGTCCTCGCCGTATTCTTTTGTTACCTTTGTGCCGATGGATATATTTAAAATACGGATGCCGTATCGGTCTTTATTTTTTATGACCCACATAATGCCGTCTAAAACTGTGGGGACACTGCCGCTGCCGTGTTCGTCCAGTACCTTTCCGACAATGAGACGGGCGCCGGGGGCAATGCCGCGAAAGCGTCCGCCAAAGGACAAGCCGCCTCCGGCGGCAATACCGCATATATGCGTGCCGTGTCCATTGTCATCGTAGGGGTGGTTTCGGCCATGGAGAAAATCTTTAAAGGCAGCGATTTTGTCGGGGAAGACAGTAAAATCCCTGTGTGGGAAGATGCCGGTATCTAAAAAGGCAATGCCGACACCCTCACCGGTATACGGGCATATGTGGGGCATATGAATTATATTTTTTACATCATTCATAATGACCCTTTTTATTTTAATATATGGTCGGCGGTGGTTTGCGGTGATTGTTCGTGCTTGTGGGAAATACTTTCTTGCATTAGCGAAGCAGATGGATAAAAAACAGGCTTGAAAAATTTTTCACAATCATATAAAATAGAGTTTAGCAGTATGTGAATGGAGGTATGTATTTTATGGAAAAGATACAGATGACGACGCCGCTTGTGGAGATGGACGGCGACGAGATGACCCGGATTTTATGGCGGTATATTAAAGATGAGCTTTTGCTGCCGTATATTGATTTAAAGACGGAGTATTATGACCTCGGCCTTGAGTACAGAAACGAGACAGATGATGCGGTGACGAGAGCCTCCGCCGAAGCGACAAAGAAGTACGGTGTTGCCGTGAAGTGTGCGACAATCACACCGAATGCAGCCCGTGTGAAGGAATACAACTTAAAAGAGATGTGGAAAAGCCCGAACGGCACGATTCGTGCGATTTTAGACGGTACGGTTTTCAGAGCGCCGATTGTAGTGAAGGGGATTGAGCCTTGCGTAAAGAACTGGAAAAAGCCGATTACGATTGCAAGACATGCCTACGGCGATGTTTATAAGAATACAGAGATGAAGATACCGGGGGCAGGCAAGGTTGAGCTTGTCTATACGGCGGCAGACGGACAGGAGGCGCGTGCCCTTGTTCATGAGTTTGACGGCGCAGGAGTTGTACAGGGACAGCACAATATTTGCGCTTCCATTGAAAGCTTTGCAAGAAGCTGCTTCAACTATGCCCTCGATACAAAGCAGGATTTGTGGTTTGCCACAAAGGATACGATTTCTAAAAAATATGACCATACATTTAAAGATATTTTTCAGGAGATTTATGATGCTGAGTATGCATCAAAATTTGAGGCGGCAGGGATTGAGTATTTCTACACGCTGATTGATGATGCTGTAGCCCGCGTGATGAAGTCGGAAGGCGGCTATATTTGGGCATGTAAAAATTATGACGGTGATGTCATGAGTGATATGATTTCATCGGCCTTTGGCTCTTTGGCTATGATGACTTCCGTGCTTGTTTCACCGGACGGTTATTATGAATATGAGGCGGCACACGGCACTGTACAGCGCCACTATTACAAGCATTTGAAGGGTGAGGAGACATCGACAAACTCTGTAGCCACAATTTTTGCATGGACAGGCGCGTTAAGAAAGCGCGGCGAGCTGGATGGCATCGGCGCACTTTGCGATTTTGCGGATAAGCTTGAGCAGGCGACGATTAAGACGATTGAAGACGGACGGATGACAAAGGACTTGGCGCTTATTACAAGCCTTGAAAATGTCACTGTATTAAACAGTCTTGATTTTATCAAAGCTATCCGGGAGACAATGGAGAATATGTAAGCTAAAAGGAGGGATTATCCCTCCTTTTGTGTTTTTGATGATACTGCGCTTTGATAAAGAATATGAAGGAGTATGATAATATATTGCATATAAGTGATGGATGTTTCGGGTAAAGTGCGGATAAAATGTCAGATAAATGAAAGATTTTAGGTTAAAAATTGCATTGACAAGAAAACGGTATCGGTATAGAATGGTACTCATATGAATGAAAGTGAAGGAGTGCCTGTCATGGAAGATAGAAAAATCGTGATAAACCCGCATAATAATCTGCTTTCTTTCGAGGAGTATTTTTATGCCTTGCAGGATGTAGAGGAACCGAATACATATAGAAATATTTTTCCTTATACGGAGATACCCAAAATTGTGTTCAACCAGCGTGTTGTGCCAATCAGTATGCCGGAGGAAATATGGATTACAGATACGACTTTTCGGGACGGTCAGCAGTCGAGAGCGCCCTATACGACAGAGCAGATTGTAAAGATTTACGATTATCTGCACAAGCTTGGCGGACCTAAAGGGATTATCCGTCAGAGCGAGTTTTTCTTATACAGCGAAAAGGACAGAAAGGCCGCTTATAAGTGTATGGAAAGAGGCTATGAATTTCCGGAGGTGACTGCGTGGATTCGTGCCAATAAAAAGGATTTTGAGCTAGTTAAGGAAATGGGCATCAAAGAGACCGGTGTGCTTGTCAGCTGCTCGGATTACCATATTTTTTACAAGATGAATATGTCGAGAAAGCAGGCGATGGACCATTATTTAAGTGTTATTCGCGAGTGTCTGGAGACAGGCGTCCGGCCGCGGTGCCATTTGGAGGATATTACGCGCTCGGATATTTATGGCTTTGTGATTCCGTTTTGTCTTGAGCTTCAAAAGCTGGGGGCAGAGTATGGTATTCCTGTTAAAATCCGTGCCTGTGATACGATGGGATACGGCGTAAACTTTACCGGTGCCGCCATTCCGAGGTCGGTGCCGGGCATTATTTACGGTCTGCACACACATGCCGGAGTGCCGTCATCGATGATTGAATGGCATGGACACAATGATTTTTACAAAGCAGTATCCAATTCAACGACCGCTTGGCTTTACGGCGCCAGTGGTGTCAACTGCTCGCTGTTTGGCATTGGAGAGCGCACAGGCAATACGCCGCTTGAGGCGATGGTGTTTGAATATGCCCAGCTTAAAGGAACGCTTGACGGCATGGATACGTCAGTGATTACAGAGCTTGCCGAATATTTT
>CABUBX010000172.1 GCA_902489925.1 uncultured Lachnospiraceae bacterium
TCACGAATTTTTTGTGACAGCCTCTGCCGCTAAATACAAACACATAGCCCCCAAAGTTCTTACACCAATATCCTAAACGGCTGCAATAAAAATCCTACAACCTTCCACGCTGCACGTTTAAGCCACGGCACATCTGCGACCTTTACATGCTCAGGCACTTCATAAGTATCCTCATCAATTACTTTTCTGCAGTCGGCCTTAAAGCCATCCATCTTTTCCATCAGCTGGGCTGATAATTCCTTGCTCTGAACAACGAGCATCAGCTCTGTATCGACATAGGTGCTTCTCAAATCCATATTATAAGAACCGATAATCGCCAGCTCATCATCAATAACCATAGATTTTCCGTGGTACGATGTACCGCCGTCATATTCATAAATCTGTACACCTGTCTCAATAAGCTCATCCTTATGACGCAGATAGTCACTGGAAGCAACAAAATTATCACCGTTTTCCACAGAATTAATCATCATTTCCACATCAACAAGTCCACTGACCTCGCGAAGTCTCTCGTACATATAATCATTACAGACGGCATACGGTGTATGGATTGTCACCTTTTTCTTTGCATGCTTCATAAGCTCTGTCAGCTCATAAAATACAACCGGCTCTTTGCAGTAAATATGCGTCGGATTATGCACAAGCTCTACGTGATTTGCAGCAACTGTATTTTTTGCATAATCATAAGCCTCAAAAAGCTCAGGTCTGTCATTTCGAATTTTTTCATACCGCTCAGAAAGCTCGGCAATAATTGCCTGAACATCCTTATCCTCACGAAGCTTTTCATCATCGTGAAAATAGCTGCAGACATCACTTTCCCAAACGCTGTTAAAATAATCCTCCAGCTGATATAAAGAGCTTTTCTCGCCTTCAATTCGTTTTTCTGCCGTATTATAAATAAGCACTTCTCTGTCATAGCTCATGCCATCCGTCGGATAGTCTCCAATAAAATAATCAAATGTATTTCGTCCGCCAAGGATAAATGCCTTTTCATCAACAATAACATATTTATCATGCATACGTCCCTGCGTCTTCCAAAGCATTATAAAATTCAGCGGATTATAAATTTTAATTTCAATATTTGGATGGGATGACAGCGCATAAAAAAAATCTTTGCCATTCATACGCATAAAGCCGCTGACGCCATCCACGAGAATTTTAATCTTCACACCTTCATCAGCTTTTTTCAAAAGCATTGAAGCGATATCCTTTGTGCTCTCACCCTCCCGCATATCGAATGTTGATAAAATAATTCTCTCCTGTGCCATATTCATCAGCCGGATTCTCTCATCCCACGCACTCATATTTGTTTCCATGAGCATTGCACGGTCAACACTCTCGCCATCGTGATAAAATCGTTCCAGCGAAAACTTCTTTTTTGTCTCCTCGCTCACCTTTTCATAGCTTAGAAAAGGCGCCATCACGGCCAAAAGCAACAGCCCGATAATCAGACATACTGATAAAACAACCGTGTATTTTCTCCAATTTTTTTTTAAATGCAAAGCAATCTTCATCTTATGTTAACCTCATTTCAAATTAGCCAAGTGCTACATCAAGTATCATCATAAGTAAAAAACCGACCGCAAACCCAATCGTTGCACCGTCAGAATGTTTTCCGGCCGATGCCTCCGGTATGAGTTCCTCGACAACAACATAAATCATCGCCCCCGCCGCAAATGCCAAAAGATAAGGCAGAATCGGCGTCACAATCCCGGCAAGAAGTATCGTCACAAAAGCCGCAATCGGTTCAACCACTCCCGATGCAGCGCCATAAAGAAAGGCTTTGCCGCTTTTTGCGCCCGCCTCCGAACGAAGCGGCATAGAAATAATCGCTCCCTCCGGAAAATTTTGAATCGCGATACCTATAGACAAAACAAAGGCAGCGCCCATTGTAATCTGCGTATCTGCCGCCAGCAAGCCTGCAAAAACAACACCTACCGCCATTCCTTCCGGTATATTATGCAGTGTTACCGCAAAGACAAGCATTGTTGTTTTTTTTAAATTTGCCTTTGGCCCCTCCGGCACATCAGCATTCATATGCAAGTGCGGAATCAGCTTATCCATCAAAAACAAAAATATAATTCCCAGTGCAAAACCTGCCGCTGCCGGCACAAATGCCAGCTTTCCCATAGGCTCTGACATATCCATCGCCGGTATGAGCAGCGACCACACAGAAGCTGCGACCATAACCCCGGAAGCAAAGCCCAAAAGCACCTTTTGTACAGCCATATTCATCTTATCACGCATAAAAAATACACAGGCAGCACCGGCGGCTGTCCCCAAAAACGGAATCATTAATCCTAAGAAGATATTCATAAAAACCTCCTTTTGCTATAATCTGTACTCCTTGGAGTAATAGATAATTTTAGCACAATCCTCCTATATATACAATTCTCAAATACGATTTTTGTGCCAAAGAAAAACAGTAAATTTTTTACTTTACATTTCCCGTAAATATGTTATACTTTTGCAGTTAGTTTTAGCTAACCGCGTTGTACAACACACTGTTAAATCAAAAATATATTTACACTAAGGAGATGACGATGATGCTTTTAAGCCGTTTTTTATCTTTAATTTCTGTTCTGCTTATCCTTCTATGCCTTTTGGCACCTTTAAAAAAACTCCCGGCTGCCTCCGGGCATAAGATTATCCTTACACTTTTAAAGCCTCACCGCCTTTATGCTCTGCTTTTGCTTGTACTTTCATTAGCTCACGGTATTTTTGCTCAAAGGACACCTGCCATGGGCAGCGGAAAAGCCGCATGGCTTTTTATGCTTCTGTTCACCATCGTTTCATTTGCAGACCGAAGAACCCCTAAAAATCGACGGCTAAAAATTCACCGTCTGCTCGCCGGGGTCTGCTGCATTCTGACTGCATGCCATATCATCACTGCTCTTTTGTTTTAAAGCAACAGATAATAGCTATTCTCACTGCTGTTACGCTTGCCGAAAGACGGCTTCCGGTGATAAAATAAAACCTATAAACAAATGAACTTATTCTATCCGTAAAACAGGAGTACAGCAATGATTGATTACAGAGTTTATACCTTCCTGGAGGTATGCAAAACAATGAACTACACAAAAGCGTCCGAGGCACTTAATATTACACAACCCAATGTGACACAGCATATCCGGTGGCTTGAAGGCGAATACGGACAAAAATTATTTGAATATAAGCGGAGAAAGCTTTCTCTCACACCGGCAGGCGAGCTTCTGAAAAATACTGCCGCCGCCATGGTACATGAAGATAAAATCCTCCACCGCCGTATGGATGCCGCATCCAGGGATACTTCCGGCTTTTCCTTCGGCATTACCCGCTCAATCAATGAAAGTACCATGAAAAACAATGTCATGGCGCTGCTGCGTGAGAATACCGGAAAAAACATCCATTTTTGCGTGGACAACACAAAAAATCTTCTCGCAAAGCTTGATGACATGACCCTTGATTTTGCTCTTGTAGAGGGCAATTTCGATAAAAATAAGTATGATTTTGTCGTGCTTTCAAAGGAAGACTTTATCGTTGTCTGCAGCCCTTCCCTTGCACTTTCAAAAGCACCGCTGCGGCTTGAACACCTGTCCGGACTTCCCCTTATCATCAGAGAAAGCGGCTCAGGCTCAAGAGAAATTTTAGAGAGCATATTAAAAAGCCGAAACTATACTTATGATAATTTCGGCAGTGTCATGGAAATCGGTGATATGGCCGCCATTAAAGAATTTGCCGCCGACGGCCGCGGCATCACTTTTATTTACGAAACCGCCGTACGGCGCGAGCTCGATGCCGGGCGGCTGATTAAGCTTCCCCTTGAAGATTTACATATCACTCATGATTTTTGCATGGTATGGCTCAAGACCGGCCAATTCCGCAGCAGCTTTGAGGCGCTTGCCGCAAGGCTGC
>CABUBX010000173.1 GCA_902489925.1 uncultured Lachnospiraceae bacterium
GTCTGTTTCACCGGTACAGGCAACAGTGCATTTGTACTGCTCACTTAAGGCGACTGCAGCTTCGGATGCGGCGCCTACAGGCGTGTTTTTGGCACAGTCAATGCCTTTGCCGAGGCAAACCTTGCTGTGAAGGTTTAAAAGCTCAGCGCTGTTGCAGCGAAGAACATCAAAATGAAAGTTTTCAAGCAAAAAGAGTATAAAGTCATGGCGGTAGGCAGAAAGCTGCAAGCCGACAGGGTCAAGGATAACCGGAATCTGATGTCTGGCGGCGGCTTCAAGTGCTTTGGGAATTGAGGCGATGACTTCATTGTTCAGTGTGCCGGTATTTATGACAAGGCTATCAGCCTTCGCTGCAACTTCAGCGCTTTCGGCGGCTGCAAAGGCCATAATCGGTGATGCGCCTAATACAGAGGTAATACGTGCACACTGGTACATGGTAACAAAGTTTGTGATATGGTGGACAAGGGGGCGTCTGTCGGCAACCGCCTTTTGAAGTTGTTTTGTTTTTAATAAGTAATCCATAAGACCTCCGTAATGCCGATAATATTTAAAATCTTATTGAGCTGTCGTTTAAGACTTTCATACGACGCAGCTGTCTGATGACAATATAGGCGATAGCGCTGCCGACAATCGTGCTTATGAAAAATGGAAGGACATAAGTAAAGAGAGCGGCAGTGTCATTGGACATAAAGAGTTTTGCGACGAAAAAGGCGCATATGCCGCCAAGGATACTTGTTCCGAAAACTTCACCGGCAAAGGCTGCCAAATCCTTTTTGAATATGCAAAATAAAATACCTGCCATAAAGGCGCCAATCATACTGCCCGGAAATGCAAGGAGACTTCCGGTGCCAAGCATAAAGCGTATGAGAGAGATTAAAAAAGCGTTAATCAGTGCATAACCGGGACCAAGCAAAATGGCGGAAACCACATTGATAAAATGTTGCACAGGAGCACATTTTGAAGCACCGATAGGAAAGACAAGGATCGTTGACGTTGTCACACCAAGAGCAATAAAAAGTGCAGAAAGTACAAGTTTTCGAGTTGTCACTGACGGCGCTACAGATGATTTTGTTTTCATAAAATTCCTTCTTTCTCGTGTAATTTTCGCTATTCCCGAAGTATGATGCTTTAAAAATAGCGGATTTTGACTTAGAAGCTTCAATACTGTATTATAGTAGAATATAGGATTATATTCAAGGCGTTTGACGATTTTGACGAAAAAGACTTGATAAATCATAGACAGCGCATATATAATAGGCTGGAAGCGTTAAGTAATTATGAATATTGTATGTTCGAGTGTAGAGATACTTATGGAGGTTGCGATGAGAGCGTATACAAGTTTTGCCCACGTTTATGATACTTTCATGGATAATATTCCTTATGAGGGGTGGAGTCAGTATTTAATAAGTCTGTTAAAAATGTATGGAATTGATGACGGAATTGTTCTTGATATGGGCTGTGGTACGGGGAATATTACAGAATGGCTTGCTAAGGCAGGGTATGATATGATTGGTATTGATAATTCTGAAGACATGCTGATGACAGCGGCTCAAAAAGCGATGGAAGCCGGACTTGATATTATGTATCTTGAACAGGATATGCGTTCCTTTGAATTATATGGTACTGTGAGTGCTGCCGTAAGTATTTGCGACAGTATGAATTACATTCTTAAGCCGGATGAGCTTTTGCAGGTGTTTAAGCTTGTTAATAATTATCTTGACCCGGAAGCTTTATTTATATTTGATATGAATACAGAGTACAAGTATAAAGAGATTATGGGGGATAGTACGATTGCGGAAAATCGTGATGACTGCAGCTTCATATGGGATAATTATTATGACGAAGAAACAAAGCTGAATACATATGAATTGAATCTTTTTATAAGAGACGAGGAGGATGAAGAAATTTCTGATGATGATATGGACGAGGATGATGGCTATGGTGAGCCGTTCAGACGTTTTTCGGAGATACATTATCAGAGGGCTTATCGTCTGGAGGAGATTAAAGAATTGCTTGAAAAGGCAGGGATGGTGTTTGTGGCTGCTTATGATGCATTTTCGATGGATGAACCCAAAACTGATTCCGAAAGAATATATATTATAGCGAAGGAACACGGTAAAAGTGAGAAAATCAGATTGATGGAGGAAAAATGATGACAGATTATATTATCAGAGCAACAGCTGCAAATCATCAGGTAAGACTTTTTGCAGCGACAACAAAGAATCTTGTGGAGGAAGCAAGAAGCCGGCATAATACAAGTCCGGTAGCGACGGCAGCCCTTGGAAGACTATTGACAGCCGGTGCGATGATGGGCGCAATGCAAAAAGGAGATAAGGACAAACTGACACTTCAGATTAAATGTAGCGGGCCGATTAAGGGACTGACAGTCACAGCAGATTCTAAGGCAAATGTGAAGGGGTATGTCGAGAATCCGGATGTGATGCTGCCTCCGAGTAAAGCAGGGAAGCTGGATGTCGGACGCGCTTTGGACATGGGTGTACTGACGGTAATTAAAGATATGGGGATGAAAGAGCCGTATTCAGGTCAGACACATCTTGTATCCGGTGAAATTGCCGAGGATTTAACGTATTATTTTGCAACCTCCGAGCAGGTCAATTCCAGCGTAGCTCTCGGCGTGCTTATGGAAAAAGATAATACAGTCCGTCAGGCAGGCGGCTTTATTTTACAGCTGATGCCTTTTGCCGAAGAAGAAGTGATTGCAAAACTTGAGGAGAATTTAAAAGCATTGCCTTCGGTAACTTCCATGCTTGATGAGGGGATGACACCTGAGTTGATGGCGGATAAGGTACTGGAAGGCTTAGATTATGAAGTCCTCGATAAATTTGGTACAAAGTTTTATTGTGATTGTTCACGGGAAAAAGTGGAAAAAGTTGTTATAAGTATTGGTAAAAAGGAAATACAGTCTTTGATTGATGAAGATAAACCGGCACAGGTGCATTGTCATTTTTGTAATACGGATTATGAATTTACAAAGTCGGAACTTCAGGCATTATTAAAAAAAGCAAAATAAAATGAAAAAAGTATGAAATCCATGCAGAATCCCTTGATAAAAAATGAATGTGTGATAGAATAAAATTACATTAGCACTCTAAGATAAAGAGTGCTAACCTGAAGATTCCAAAAGGAGGGAATGTGCATGGATAACAATCATCAGACAGGTCCGGACTTAAAGAAAAGTCAGGGCACAGGCGCTGGCGGGATGAACAGCAATCAAAATGGTCAGGGTGGACCTGAAGGCAATGTGCCTAAGGCACCCAGATTTGATAAAATTATTATTTACCTTGTCATAGGTGTTTTATTTTCACTTCTAATCAATAGTTTTTTGGGCTCATGGGTGAAGAACGCCTCCAGTAAGGAGATTTCTTACACCGAGTTTATTAATAAGGTTGAAGAGGACAAGGTGGAATCAGTTGTATTTGATTCAAGTGAAGGTCAGATTGTTATTATGCCAAATGATAAGGATGAATCAAAATCCGTGTTGGCAGAGATGACATATTATACAGGCTATTTAAACGATGATGATTTGCTGCCTTTACTTAAAGAACATCATGTAAATATTCGCTCAGAGATTCCTACAAAGGCATCTCCGGTTATTACAATATTGATGTGGGTACTTCCGATTCTTCTGATGTGGTGGCTGATGTCACTGACAAGCAGAAAGCTGATGAGTAAGATGGGCGGCGGCCTCGGTGCAGCGGGAAAGAGCAATGCCAAGGTTTATGTGGAGACAGGAACCGGTGTTACATTTAAAGATGTTGCAGGTCAGGATGAGGCAAAAGAGTCACTTGTAGAAATTGTAG
>CABUBX010000174.1 GCA_902489925.1 uncultured Lachnospiraceae bacterium
TCAGGCGGTGACAAATTCCGAGCATACGATTGCTTCGATTAAGCGCTATATGGGCAGTGACTACAGAGTGGATATTGCGGGAAAAAAATATACGCCTCAGGAAATATCCGCGATGATTCTGATGAAGTTAAAAAAAGACGCAGAAGCCTATTTAGGAGAGACGGTCAGCGATGCCGTGATTACAGTGCCTGCCTATTTTGATGATGCCCAGCGTCAGGCGACAAAGGATGCCGGAAGAATTGCGGGACTTAATGTCCAGCGTATTATTAATGAGCCGACGGCGGCAGCTTTGGCCTACGGTCTTGACAATGAAGCGGCACAAAAGATTATGGTATATGACCTTGGCGGCGGCACCTTTGACGTTTCGATTATAGAAATCGGCGGCGGTGTGATTGAAGTGCTTGCGACCTCAGGAGATAACCATCTCGGCGGCGATGATTTTGACGAGCGCCTTGTGGAATATATTATTCGGGAATTTAAAAATAAAGAGCGTATTGATTTGTCTAAAGACAAGATGGCGGTACAGCGTATTCGTGAAGAAGCCGAAAAAATTAAAATTGAGCTTTCGGCAGCGACAACTGCCAATATCAATCTGCCGTTTATTGCCAATACAAAGGATGGCGGCAAGCATCTGGATATGACAATTACAAGAGCCCAGTTTGAGGAGATGACCTTTGACCTTGTCGAAAGAACTGCCATTCCTGTGCAGAACGCACTGAATGATGCGCAGCTTTCACCTTCTCAGTTAAACCGCGTGCTTTTAGTCGGCGGTTCAACAAGAATCCCGGCAGTTCAAAATAAGGTGCGGATGCTGACCGGACACGAGCCGGGGAAAAATCTCAATCCGGATGAATGTGTGGCGCTTGGCGCTTCAATTCAGGGCGGTAAGCTTGCCGGTGAAACCGGGCTTACAGAAGTCCTTTTGATGGATGTAACGCCGCTGACGCTTTCCATTGAGACAGTAGGTGGTGTAGCCACACCGTTAATTAAACGAAATTCAACAATACCGACACGGTATAGCCAGATTTTTACAACAGCCGGAAATTTCCAGACAACTGTAGAAATCAAGGTGCTTCAGGGTGAGCGTCAGTTTGCAAGGGACAATAAGCTCATCGGCAATTTTAAATTAAACGGAATTAAGCGGGCGCCAAGAGGTGTGCCTCAAATCGAAGTGACCTTTGATATTGATGTCAATGGTATATTAAGTGTTTCTGCAAGAGATTTGGGCACAGGCCGGCAGCAGTCGGTCACAATCACAGCTTCCTCAAATCTTTCCGATGATGAAATCGAAAGAGCTGTCAGGGACGCACAGACTTTTGAAGCCTCGGACGGCGAAAGAAAAGAGGCGGTTACAGCTTACAACGAGACGGAAAACCTTATGCTTCAGGCGGAAGCAGCGCTTGCCTCAAAGGCAAAAAAGCAAATCAGCCGGGAAGAAAAAAATCAGATAAAGATGGACTTAGTCAACCTTAAAAAAGTGATGAAAAAAATAAAGCTTGTCAACATTACACCACAGGATGGCATACAGATAAAAATGGCAAAAGAAGCACTGGAACGCTCAGCCTCAAATCTCATCAACATTGCAGGACAGCAGTAATCGGCAGGGTACCAATATTTTGTGCAGCGTGCAACAGCATCATCCATAGGGTGGAAAAAAGCAAAGCAAGGGGGGTGTCAATGTTTTGTACAGCGTGCATTTTTAGCACGCCAACAAAACATTGACCCCCCCCCTTGCGTATACTTTATTCGACAACTACAGTTTCGTTGACCACTCCATGCAGTCAATAACTTTTGTAACGACATCCCGATAAAATTCCGGCTCATGGCAGATTAAAAGAATAGAGCCTTTGTATTCTTTTAGGGCGCGCTTTAATTCTTCTTTGGCATCGACATCCAAGTGGTTTGTAGGCTCATCCAGCAGCAGGATATTAGTTTCTGTGTTTATGATTTTGCACAGGCGGACTTTTGCCTGCTCGCCGCCGCTTAGGACACGAACCTGACTTTCGATATGCTTTGTTGTCAGACCGCATTTAGCGAGGGCAGAGCGCACCTCATACTGTGTCATTGAAGGGAAGCAGTCCCATATTTCTTCGATACATGTATTTGTTAAATTGCCGCTCATTTCCTGTTCAAAGTAGCCTTTGTATAAATAGTCGCCGAGGGAAACGGTGCCGGAATAAGGCTCAATCAGTCCGAGGATGCTTTTAAGCAATGTTGTTTTTCCGATACCGTTAGCGCCGGTTAAGGCAATTTTTTCACCGCGTTCCATGCGGAAATTGATTGGCTTTGAGAGCGGACTGTCATAGCCGATAACAAGGTCTTTTGTTTCAAAAATCACCTTGCCTGAGGCACGGGCTGTTTTAAAGTTAAACTCAGGCTTTGGTTTTTCGCGTGCCAGCTCGATGACATCCATCTTGTCCAGCTTTTTCTGGCGGGACATGGCCATGTTTCTTGTGGCAACGCGGGCTTTGTTGCGGGCAACGAAGTCTTTGAGCTCGCTGATTTCCTGCTGCTGTTTATTGTAGGCAGCCTGAAGCTGTGCCTTTTTCATTTCATAGACTTCCATAAAACGGTCATAGTCTCCGACATAGCGGTTTAATTCCTGATTTTCCATATGATAAATCAGATTGATGACGCTGTTTAAAAACGGAATATCGTGAGATATCAGGATAAAGGCATTTTCATAGTCGTTCAGGTAACGCTTGAGCCATTCGATATGCTGCTCATCGAGATAGTTTGTCGGCTCATCTAAAAGAAGGATGTCAGGCTTTTCTAATAGAAGCTTTGCAAGCAGTATTTTCGTACGCTGACCGCCGCTTAAATCAGTCACGTCTCTGTCGAGCCCGATATCGTCAATTCCGAAAGCTCTGGCAATTTCATCAACCTTTGCATCAATCATATAAAAATCATGCTGTGTGAGCATATCCTGAATTGTGCCAAGTTCTTCAAGCATGGCGTTCATCGTATCTTCGTCGGCAGCGCCCATATGGTCGCATATATCATTCATCTTTGCTTCCATATCAAACAGCCATGTGAATGCGGATTTTAAGACATCCCGGATAGTCATGCCCTGAGTGAGGACAGTATGCTGGTCAAGATAGCCGACACGGACATTTTTAGCCCATTCGACAGTGCCCTCATCGGGCATAAGTTTACCTGTAATAATATTCATAAATGTTGATTTTCCTTCGCCGTTGGCGCCAATCAGACCGATGTGTTCACCTTTTAAAAGGCGGAAAGAAACATTATTGAAGATGGCACGGTCACCAAAACCGTGGCTTAAATTTTTAACATTTAAAATCATCGTTTATTCTCCTTTATTGCTGCACAAGAGTGCCATGTCTTTGACATTTACTCCCAATGCTACTGATTGTAACTGATAGTCGGGGGATTTGCAAGCATTTATCGCATTGTGTATAATAAGTATCGGTGCTTTTCATGAAAAGATGTTGTGTGAAAAGGAAATGGGGCATTGGTGATGATTAAAGATGAAAAACAGGGGGCATTTCAAAATGAGGAAGAATACATGAAAACTGCCATGGACTGCTTTTATGCGCTGGCCGGCAAGGTGAACGGCTGTTTTGTTTTTATTAATCTTTTAGAAATGGGCGGGCAAAATCGTGCGGTGGCTAAAGATACAGAAAAAATAAAACAGCTGACAGCAAAGGGAAAACGCTGGAGAAAAACATTTTACAGTATATATATTCATTATAAAAGATTATGCAGCCTGATGAATACACTGATTGTAGCTGATGAGGAGGAGTTTGAAAATCTGAAAAGTGTATGCGGTCATTTCGG
>CABUBX010000175.1 GCA_902489925.1 uncultured Lachnospiraceae bacterium
TATCGGCATTTACCAACTTATGAAAAGATAATCAGAAATTTAGTAAGTTTTTATGTAAAAAAATTGCATAAACCTGATATTATGCAATTTTTTACATACAATATCTTCTTGCGTCCATTTTCATTTTCATTTTTCTATGTTTATTTTAAAGTTGAAGATATGCATTGGGGAGGTTATCTAGTACCCTATCCTGAGATTTATCCGGTAGATGAAAAAGAATTTTTGGAGAAAATGCAGGAATGGGGTGTGGAATTGGAAGTGCACACTTCGCGTGGGGAACAATATAAATAATTAGGATAAGTATATTCTCGGCAGACGGTCTGACTAAAGGCCGTCTGTTTTTGTGATGTGAGATATTGTGTGAAATGAACAATTGATACTGCGTTATAAAGTGTTAAAAAATAAAAAACACAATAATTTTTGGATAAAATGCCATATATCATCAAAAATAACGGTAAATATAAAAAAATTACACATTAAAACAGAAATTTATCGTTTAAAACAGCTAAATACAAAATTATAATAAAACTATCAAAACAATATAAAACAGAGGAGGGTTTTAAATGTATCGAAAAATGATGGCGATTCTTTTGGCAGCAGGTTTAGCATTGGGAATGACAGCCTGCGGACAAAAAACAAGTGGAGAAGGTGTTTCGGGGGAAAACCAGTCCACAGAAAACAAAGAGCAGGAGGTATTGCACTTATGGCATTACTGGGACAGTGAACTGCAGCAAAATCTTTTGCAGGAGATGGTAGATAACTACGAAAAGGATTTAAGAATTATACTTCTAACTGTTCTTTTTGCTTTACGAATGTTCATTAAGGCTGTATAATAGTGTAAGAGCCAAGCGGCTTTGGACAGATATTGTCCGAAGCCGTTTGACGCTATTGAGAATTTCACGAGAGGATAGTAGTGATATGGATAAACAAACAGCAGCAAAGCAGTTATTGCAGGGGGAAGCTTTTTTTGTTGCTTATGCTCAGGCAACGAACATGCCGTATATTACCTGTGATGAAGAAAGCTTTGAGGATGAAGTGCATTTTTTCGCAGCAGAAGAAGATGAAAAGGAGTTTGCAAAAAGCAAGCGTGACGAGAAGATAATGCTTATGGGCATGAAGGTGCCTAAGACGGAGTATATAAGCTTCTTTTCGATGCTTTATGCGATGGGAATTGATACAATTGATTTTTATGTCAGCGGCGAACATGTGAAGCTGGAGATGAGTCAGCTTGTGACTTTTAATATGGACAAGCTCTCGGAGGAGAAGCGTCCTTTAGTTAATCAGTCTCTGCAGCTTTCAGGGCTTTATTTTATGCAGGAATTAAGAAAGCCGATTGAAAATGAACTTCGGGATAAAGAAAAATTAAAAACCTTGGAAGAAGAAGTGATTGTGAATTTAAGACGCTCTGATATCTTGATGGCGGTTGAACCGGAAGAAAACAGATTCAATATACCATGTATGAAGAACAGAGAGCAAAAGCCATTCCAGCCGTTTTTTACAGATTCTATGGAGGCGGAGAAGTTTACAAAGGGAAAAAATCTGAAGCTTTTGCGCATTAAGTTTATGGATTTGCCGAAATATCTTCTCAAAGAGGTTGAAGGCTTTGCGATTAATCCTTTGGGGTTTAACCTGCTTTTATCAAGAGAGCAGATTGCAAATCTGACAAAGCAGTAATTTAAGCGGCCTGTCTGAAGTTTTTCAGATGGGTCTTTTGCATTTTGTTGTTAAAGGAGGGGTTTTGTGGGATTTCATTTGTATGACAGAAAACAGTGGCCGCGCAGTAAATACTACGATTATTACAGAAATATTATTAAGACGCGATATACGCTGACGGATGAGATTGATGTGACACAGTTGCTAAAACAGGTGAACAGGCGTGGGCTAAAGTTTTATCCTGTATTTGTACACATTTTGATGCAGGCCGTGAATGAGCAGCCGGAGTTTAGAATGGCTTTGGACGGTGAAAAAAATCCGGGATATTTTGATGTGTGCCATCCGTCCTACACAGTATTTCATGAGGACAGCCATACGTTTTCGGATATATGGACATATTATGATGAGAACTTTGAACGCTTTTATGCGCAGATGACAAAGGATATGCAAGATTACGGGCATATACATGAAATCAAGGCAAAACCCGGACAGCCTGTGAATTTTACATCAATTTCCTGCATACCGTGGCTGAATTATAAAGCCTATGCGATAGATACTTATGCAGAAAGCGATATGCTTTTTCCGATTATTTTATTTGGAAGGTATGAAAATAAAAATGACAGATGGGTGCTGCCGCTTTCTGTCTCGATGAATCATGCGGCTGCCGATGGCTGGCATGTATGTCAATTTATAAATCGTGTCAAAGAATTATCAGAACATTGGAGGTAAAAATATGTTAGAGGTTGGAGTAAAGGCGCCGGAGTTTGCGCTTGAAAATCAAAACGGTGAGCTTGTAAAGCTTTCGGATTTCAGAGGGAAAAAGGTTGTACTTTATTTTTATCCGAAGGATAATACACCGGGATGTACGACTCAGGCATGCAGCTACGCCCGGTATTACCCGCAGTTCGTGGATAAGGCTGCGGTAGTTATCGGGATAAGTAAGGATAGTGCTGCTTCCCACAAAAAATTTGAACAAAAACACGAACTGCCGTTTATTCTTTTGGCAGACACACAGCTTGAAGCGATTCAGGCTTATGATGTGTGGAAAGAGAAGAATATGTATGGCAAAAAGGTGATGGGTGTTGTGCGCTCAAGCTATTTAATTGACGAAGATGGTGTGATTCAGGCGGCTTTCGGCAAAGTAAAGCCTGCCGAAAATGCAAAGCAGATGTTTGAATTGCTGGACTGATTCGGAGAAGCTGCAAATGATAAAATATACGGGAAATTATTTTGATGCGGGTCAGATACATTTATCGGGACAATGCTTTCGCATGAGTGAGCTTGAACCGGGGCATTATGCAGTCTGTGCAGCAGATAAATATACAGAGGTTTTAAGATACGATGACGGCTGGCAGTTTTTGTGCAGTGATTTGGAATTTGAAAATTTTTGGAAGCATTATTTTGCATTGGATGAGGACTATGAGAGTTACAGGGCAAAAATCAATCCTAAAGATAATTATCTGACCGCCGCTGCGGATTTTGGCATGGGCATACGAATTTTGAATCAGGATTTATGGGAGATGATAATTACTTTTTTGATTTCCCAGCAAAATAATATTGCGCGCATAAGAAAGTGTATTGAAAATTTATGTACACATTACGGCGTGCAGATGATGACGGCAGAAGGCAGACTTTACTATGCCTTTCCGACAGCACAGGCGCTTGTCGAGGCTTCCGAAGATGATTTAAGAGCGCTGAATCTCGGTTACAGAAGTAAGTATATTGCAAAAACGGCGCGCGATGTTTATGAAGGGCGTTTTGATTTGGAAAAGGTGAAAAAGATGCCCTGCGCAAAGGCAAAAGAAGCACTTTTATCGCTTTACGGTGTTGGCACAAAGGTTGCGGATTGTATATGCCTTTTCGGATTGCATCATATGAAAGCTTTTCCGGTTGATACACATATCAGACAAGTGCTTGATAAAGAATATAAAAAAGGCTTTCCGTTTAAACGTTATGCGGGTTGTCAGGGGCTGATGCAGCAATATATCTTTTATTATGATTTAATGCATATATCGGAGTAACAAAAGGCCGGTGAGGGAGAATAATTTGAGCAGCGTGCATTAGCAGCGGAATAACAAAGGGCCGATGAGGTAGAATATTTTGTGTAGCGTGCATTTGCAGCACGC
>CABUBX010000176.1 GCA_902489925.1 uncultured Lachnospiraceae bacterium
TTTGCATAATCCGGGTAAGTATGTGGATATCGGTGCGAAGCTTCCGAAAGGTGCACTTTTAGTCGGCCCTCCGGGAACCGGTAAAACACTGCTTGCGAAAGCCGTTGCCGGTGAGGCAGGGGTACCGTTTTTCTCCATATCGGGTTCGGATTTTGTCGAGATGTTTGTCGGCATGGGTGCAAAGCGAGTGAGAGACTTGTTTGAGCAGGCATCCGCAAAAGCGCCGTGTATCGTTTTTATTGATGAGATTGACGCTATCGGTAAGAGCCGTGATAACCAAATCGGCGGCAATGATGAGCGTGAGCAGACATTAAACCAGCTGCTGACTCAGATGGATGGCTTTGACAACAGCAAGGCGATTGTTGTTTTGGCGGCAACAAACCGTCCGGAGGTGCTTGATAAGGCGCTTCGCCGTCCGGGACGTTTTGATAGAACGATACAGGTAACACAGCCGGATAAGCAGGGAAGAATTGATATTTTAAAGGTACATTGTAAGAATGTGCGGCTTGATGAGAGCGTTGATTTGAATGAGATTGCATTGGCAACTTCCGGTGCTTCCGGTGCGGATTTGGCAAATATTGTCAATGAAGCGGCGCTTCGTGCAGTCCGTATGAACCGACGGGTGATTTCACAGGAAGATTTGTTTGAATCTGTCGAAGTCATTATTGCCGGACAGCAGCGAAAGAACCATATTATGTCCAAAGATGAGCGAAGAATTGTTGCCTACCATGAGATTGGACATGCGTTGGTTGCTGCAAAGCAAAAGCACACCCAGCCGATTCAGAAAATTACGATTATTCCGAGAACTTCGGGTGCTTTAGGTTATACGATGCAGATGCCTGAGGAAGAACGTTTTCTTATGAAGAAAGATGAGATGATTCAGGAAATCGTTACCTTGCTTGGAGGCCGCGCGGCGGAGGAAGTTCAGTTTGGTGTTGTGACAACAGGTGCTTCCAATGATATCGAAAAGGCAACCGATCTTGCACGCAAGATGGTGACAATGTATGGTATGTCCAAAGAGTTTGGTATGATGGGGCTTGAGCTTCCGGGAAGTCAATATATGGACGGCCGTCCGGTTAAGACATGTTCGGATGAGACGATGGCAAGAGCGGATGAGATTGTCCGAAAGACGCTTGAGGAGGCATACGCAACAGCTGTTGAAATTCTTCGTGAAAACCGCGATGACTTAGATATGTCGGCTCAGTATCTTCTTGAGAAGGAGACAATTACAGGCGCTGAGTTTATGAAAATCATTGAACGTGAGAAAATAGAGGAATTATAAAAGGATACTATAAAAGGGACATCAGGTTGATATGATGTCCCTTTTGCTCTTGTTCAAGACTATTTGGATGAAAACTTTTCTTCACAGTAAATGCAGCGATAAATTTTCTTTTCAGGGTCTGTCAGCTTAAAGATATGCGGCAACTCCTGTTCGATAGAGGTAATACATCTAGGGTTTTTGCAGCGAATAACATTTGTCACTTTTTTAGGAAGTGTCAGATTTTTCTTTTCAACAATCTTTCCGTTTCGGATAACATTGACGGTAATGTTGTTGTCAACGAAACCGATAATATCCAAATCAAGGTTCATTTCCCCCTGGACTTTAATGATATCTTTCTTTCCCATTTTATTACTTGTAGCATTTTTGATGATTGCAACCTGGCAGTCAAGCTTGCCAAGCTCAAGATATTTGTAAATATCCATACTTTTTCCGGCTGCGATATGGTCAATCACATAACCGTTTTCGATACCGCTTATATTTAACATAGCAACCTCCTATTTAAGTTCCAAGCCTAAAAGTTTCATAATCAAAGCCATGCGGGCATAGACACCCATCTGCGCCTGTTTGAAGTAAGCGGCTCTAGGGTCGTCATCGACTTCGACAGAGATTTCATTGACACGAGGAAGCGGGTGAAGAACGAGCATATCCTCTTTTGCGTATGACATTTTCGCTTTGTCGAGAATGTAACGGTCTTTTAAGCGGATATAATCTTCCTCATTAAAGAAACGCTCTTTTTGTACGCGGGTCATATATAAGATATCCAATTCAGGCATAACTTCTTCTAAAACTTCAGCTTCTTTATATGGTACATTTTTTGCCTGAAGAACATCCGTTTTAATATATGTCGGAAGTCTTAATTCTTCAGGGGAAATCAATACAAAACGAATACCGGTATAGCGGACAAGGGCATTAATCAAAGAATGAACCGTACGGCCGAATTTTAAGTCACCGCATAAACCGATTGTCAGATGGTCAAGACGTCCTTTCAGTGAGTGGATTGTTAAAAGGTCTGTTAAAGTCTGTGTCGGGTGCTGGTGGCCGCCGTCACCGGCATTAATTACAGGAATAAGTGAGTGAAGTGAAGCAACATAAGGTGCACCCTCCTTAGGATGGCGCATCGCTGCAATATCAGCATAACCGGAAACAACGCGGATTGTGTCGGCAACGCTTTCGCCCTTTGCGGCAGAAGATGAGTCTGCGCTTGAAAAACCGAGGACGCTGCCGCCTAAATTCAGCATGGCTGCCTCAAAGCTTAAACGTGTTCTTGTACTTGGCTCGTAAAATAAAGTGGCAATTTTCTTCCCTTTACAAACCTCGGAATATTTGGAAGGGTCTTTAGCAATATCCTCTGCTAAAAGGAGAATTTCTTCTGTTTCTTCAACAGATAAATCCAATGGACTGATTAAGTGTCTCATAGTTACCTCCTAATTGTATAATAAGTACTGTGAGTCAAAACATACTCTTAACATCATATAATAATATAAAAACAGAAATAATACCAGTACTTTTTGCCAATTAGACGAAAAAAAATTGGAAATACAGGAAAAATAAGGAAAAATGCGGTAAAATTTGTTTGACAGCCATATGAGATTATGTTATTCTAACAACGTACACTAATATATATTTAGTGATGTGGAATGGAGGATTCTAAGATGAACAAAGGTACAGTTAAGTGGTTTAACAACCAGAAGGGTTATGGCTTTATCTGTGACGAGCAGGGTAACGACGTGTTCGTACACTACACAGGTTTAAAGATGGATGGTTTTAAATCATTGGAAGAAGGTCAGGCTGTTGAATTTGAAGTTGTCAACGGTGCTAAAGGACCTCAGGCAACAAACGTTGTAAAATTATAATCCGGAGAGTTTCAGTACCTTTTATATCATATAAATTTTAGAGTAGTTTTGAAATTATATAAGAATAAAATAGTATTGTGCTTAGCGATTAGGAAAGGGTTATCTCTTGGTTGGGATAGCCCTTTTTCCATCCGGTGATTATCGGATTTTCGCGGGCAAAAGGAGAAGCCATGGAAAGAAAAGTGCTTAGGGAAGGTGTGACAACAGGAACTTGCGCCACGGCTTGTGCGATGGCGTCGGCAATTTGGCAGGTATCGGGCGAGTTGCCTCAGTTTGTGACTGTGCATACGCCGGCAGGCAGAGATATTTCGCTTGAAGTAATTGCCGGAAAGTATCCGGAGTGCAGTGTCATAAAGGATGCAGGAGATGACCCGGATGTGACTGACGGCTGTATGATTAGTGCAAAGACCGTCATCGGGGAAAAGGACGGGCCAATGGTTTATATCGGCGGTTTGGGTGTCGGGACGGTTACATGTCCGGGGCTTAAAGTTGATGTCGGTGAACCGGCAATCAACCCTGTGCCGCGGCAGATGATTGAACATC
>CABUBX010000177.1 GCA_902489925.1 uncultured Lachnospiraceae bacterium
GTCCGTCTGTCTGACTGCCCGCAATACCGCCCGTATACACGCCGCCTGTCACCGAAGCTGCCATAACCTCACAGTCTTTAACCGTACCGTAATTTATGCCGCATATACCGCCGGTATAATTATTACTGCTTTCAATCACAAGTCCATTGATTGTAAGTTTTTCTATAACACCGCTGTTTTCCCGAAACAGCCCGAATCCATCCTGTCTTTGAGTATTTGTCATCGTCAGCCCTTCGATGACACTGCCTTTAGAAGCTGTAAACACACTGCCTTCCCTCAGACTGTCAATCGGAATAAAATCTGCTTTTTTTTGCTTTACGCCATTTTCAAAGACGTGGCCTGCACCGACAATTCCAAAATCCGAATTCCCCCATGCAAAAGATTCTGTCTGCTCGTAAGTCGGCGCCTCATCACAGCTTGCGTTGATAAAGCGCATATTAAATAAATGTCTTGCGTTGGCAATTTTAAAGTAACTGCCGTCACTGTCTGACATCAAAAGACTTTCCTCACCTGAATAGGTTATCGCTTCTTTATCGGCATCAACCGGACGCACTCCGACAGAAATATTATCCTCCGCCTTAAGCCCGGCCTTAATGGCAAAGCGCATCGCACTGTAGCTGTCCATATACGCCTCATCCTCATTTTCATTCAAAAGCTTTTGGGCTGTACCTACATCAAGGGCATCAAGCACAATATGTGCCCGGTAACTGCTGTCAATATATGCCGGAAACGTTATCTGAGCCTTTGTATCAAGAGCGCCGTGACCGTAAAACCGGCAGGTCACCGTCACCGACTGCTCGGTTGCCACATCCTCCGCCGGCAAAAGGTGTGTGGACCGTGAGTCATTCACAGTCATTTTCATAACGGTCTTCGCATCGCCTTTGCGAAGCTCTACCTCATAGCCGTACTCTCCGATGCGCCGCCGCTCAGCTGCCCCAAGTTCAAAAACAATTTCAAGAACATCCCCATTTTCAAGGGATACACTGCCAATCTCAGGTGTCCTGGCTTCTTCTGTCAAAAGCATCTGTTCATCAAAATAACCAATGCATTTTTTCTGTCTTTGCTCACTGTCTTTATTTTTGAAATTCACATGATTTCTGCCGTCACTTCCCTCACGGGTCAACATAAGCTTTTCATCCGCGCAGGCTACTGCCGTCACTTTTTTTTCTGAAAGCTTGATTTCAATGCCAACTGCGCCGTCTATAATATCGTCGTTATAAATATATCCTTTTGTCAGCTGTTCAAACAGTCTGCGTCCCTCCGCATCAAGCGCGCCCTTCACCTGAAAGTAGACAGTTTCACTATCGGCGCCCTCCTGCACGAAATTAGCAGCAAAAGCTTCAAAGGCCTCATCAGACATTGCATCCAAAGATTTTTGGGCCGCAACATAAATATTTCTTGCCCGTTCACTGTATGTTTTAAATCTGTCATATTTCATATAAGAAAAAATCCCAAAAAATACAGCTGCAGCCGCAACAAGCAAAATTATCACTGCAGCCGCCCCTCGCAGGACAAAGCCTGTACTTTTCGTTTTTCTTTGCTGACTTTTATGCTTCATGCAATCATTTCCTCACTAAAACCGTTTCACATCAATTGCCCTGTGCGGACACATTTCCTGGCAGCAAAAACACCGTATACACTTCTTATAATCATATACCGGCACCGATGTCCGACCGTTTTTAAAGCTTAATGCCTTGCCTTCTACCGGACAGCTCTCTGCGCAAACGCCGCATTTCACACATTGTTCCGCCTTAATATAGGGCTTTTTCTGAAAAATTTTTAAGGCGCTTCCAAGCTTTACCCAACCGTCACTTTTTACACGGCGCCTGTCAACCTCAAAATCTCTGCGTCCAAAACGCTTGACTGCCTCATCCATCGAAATCAGACCATCTTCCGTATAAAGCTCGATATCCGCAGCCTCCCATTTTCCAAGCCCCATCTTGGCGCCATGATTAATTGTCGGCACCATCTGCGGCGGCAAATCAACAAGTCTGCTGTACACACTGTCCAAAGCAACCGCATCCTCTGACATTAAAAGCACCTGCATTCCAATCGGATTGCCCGATGTCGGACCGTTGCCGTCCATAGCAACAATGCCGTCCATAATATGCAGCCGAGGCTTTATAAACCGGTTTAAGTCAACAAGCATCCGTGCAAAACTGTCTGCCGTCGGATAAACCGTATGGCCTTTGGCCTTATTAAGTCCGTAAACACAGCCATACATATTTTTAACTGCACCGGTAATTCGTTCCAGCGCATGTGTTTTCATCTTGCACACATTAATAACGGCATCTGCCTCAAGCACCTCATCTGCGATGATAAAACCATCCGCCTGCGTACCTTCTTTAAAAGCCACCTTTGTACCCTTTTCAAAGTCTTTCACAGTCACACCATATTTTAAAAGAATTTCCTCCATCCCCGTTCCTGCCATCGTCTTTTTCGCTGTACCGACACCGCAGGAATCACCGCAGACCATATTTTTAAAACCGGCTTCAGAAAAAATACGGGCAACACCGCCCATAACTGACGGATGCGTTATGACTGCACGGGCAACCTCTGCCTTTCTGACAAGATTCGGTTTCAGAAGAATCCGTTCGCCGTCCTTAACAAAATGGCTGATGCCGCCAAGCAGTTCAATCCCAAACTTCAGCTTTTCATAAACCGTCTGCTCATCATAATTTTTACATTGTAATAAAACGACTTTACTTTTCATAAATCGCCCTTTCATCTATATCAAAAACTTTATTGTTTTACATGCTTAAAAAGCTCTGAAAACAACGAATTGTTTTCAGAGCTTTCTATCATGCCGGCAATGGGACTTGAACCCATACGTGGTTGCCCACAACAGATTTTGAGTCTGCCTCGTCTGCCATTCCGACACGCCGGCATTTAAACGTGAGAATAACTCAACAGAAATTATTATACCGAACTGCCTCAGATTTGTCAATGAACTTTTTCCTGAAATATAGTTTTCTGTCTCCGGTGTTTTACAGTTGAATTTCTTTTTGGAATAGCCTATACTATAAATTAGTATTGTATACGGAGGAGGAAATGTATATATGGTAAAAAGAGTCGTCGGTATGTATTTCAGTCCGACAGGAACGACGGAAAAAATTGTTCAGGAACTGGTTGAGATACTGGCAATAAAATTCGGGTGTGAAAAGGCCTATGTTGATTTCACATTACCGGGGATACGGGAAACAGCACAGTCTTTTGGAAAGGAAGATCTGGTCGTTTTCGGAACTCCGGTGTATGCAGGACGGGTTCCGAATGTTCTTTTAAAATACATCCATACGGTTCAGGGCGGCGGTGCGCTGGCGGTTCCGGTCGTTCTTTTCGGAAACCGGAATTATGATGACGCACTGGCGGAGCTTCAGGCGCTGCTGGCAGAGAACGGTTTTTTACCGGTTGCAGCGGGCGCTTTTGTCGGCGAACATTCTTTTTCGGAAATACTCGGAGCCGGACGTCCGGATAACGCGGATATGGAAGTGGCCGATAAATTTGCCGATGATATTCATATGAAACTTATTTCGGAAGATATTCCGGAGACTGCCCGTCTGCTGGAGGTCGGCGGCGAATATCCGTCCAAAGGCTATTACCAGCCGAGGG
>CABUBX010000178.1 GCA_902489925.1 uncultured Lachnospiraceae bacterium
GGGCATTTTACGTGTTTGTGTATTTTACAAATATTTAATCACTGCCAGTACGATGCCTGCGATGATGCAGATGATACCGGAGATTCTTGTGGCTTGTATGTAGCCTTCGGATGGATTTTGTGAAGCCATAGTCATGCGGGCTTTCATTTTCCACCATTGCTGAGGTTTAAGTACCATAAAAAGACCAATGGCGATGACAATTAAGTATAAGAAAATCATTGCAGTCTCCTTAATGTTTTTTATTGTTTTTTGACATGTTTTTGTTGGCTGTTGCGAGCATCAGCTTAATACGGTTAATCTGATTGACTTCGCTGGCGCCTGGGTCATAGTCTATGGCAACGATATTGGCCTCGGGATGCTGACGCCGCAGCTCTTTGATAACGCCTTTGCCGACAATGTGGTTCGGAAGGCAGCCAAACGGCTGTGTACACACGATATTCGGTGCTCCCTGATGAATCAGCTCAATCATTTCACCGGTCAGAAACCAGCCTTCACCGGTCTGGTTGCCGAGAGAGACAATCGGTGATGCATATTCAGCCAGTGTCGCAATGTTTGCCTGCGGTGCGAAGTGGCGGCTTTTTTCAAATTCCTTCCGTGCCGTTTTTCGAATCGTTTCAAGGAAGGTGATACCAAGACCTGAAGCAATTACGGTTGATTTCTTCTTTCCGAGCTTTTCGTGCTTAAAGTTTGAATTGTAGAAGCAGTAAAGGAAGAAGTCAATTAAATCCGGCATGACGGCCTCAGCGCCCTCGGCTTCGAGTAAATCGACAAGGTAGTTGTTGGCTGATGGTGAAAACTTGACTAAGATTTCGCCGACAATGCCGACCCTTGGCTTTTTCATATCTTCATGGATTGCAAGCGTATCAAATTCATGAATAATGTCACGGACATTTTGAGCAAAGCTTCGTTTGTTTTTGCCTGTAAGAGAATCTATACAAATATTTTTCCATTTTTCATGAAGGGCATTTGCCGAGCCGGGCACAACCTCATACGGGCGCATTCGATAAAGGACGCGCATAAAGACGTCGCCGTAAACAAGTCCCTGAAAGGCAGCTTTTAATAATGGTAATGTAAATTTGAAACCCGGATTTTTTTCTATGCCCTGCGCGCTGATGGAGAGCACAGGAATATGGTGCAGTCCCGCACTTTGAAGGGCACGGCGGATAAAACCGACATAGTTTGTCGCGCGGCAGCCGCCGCCTGTCTGGGTAATGGCAACTGCCACTTTGTTTAAATCATATTTTCCCGAAAGCAGGGTTTTCATAATCTGACCGACAACACAGATGGAAGGATAGCAGGCATCGTTGTTGACGTATTTAAGTCCCGTATCAATGGCTTCTCTGTCGCAGTCAGGCAAAAGCTCGACATTCATACCTTTTGAGCGCAGCGCCGGTGCCAAAAGTTCAAAATGAATCGGCGTCATGTTCGGGATAAGGATTGTGTAGTTTTCATACATCTCCTTTGTAAAAATTACACGGTCATGGGCGCTTGATACAGGGGTACCGCAAATGTGCTTATCATCCCTCATTCGGATGGCCGCAATCAGTGAGCGCACACGAATCCTTGCAGCGCCGAGGTTGCTGACCTCGTCAATTTTAAGGCATGTATAAAGTCGTCCCGAGCCAATCAAAATATCTTTGACCTGGTCGGTTGTGACAGCGTCAAGTCCGCAGCCGAAGGAGTTTAACTGAATCAGCTCAAGATTATCCGCTGTTTTTACATACTGGGCAGCACGGTAGAGCCTTGAATGATACATCCACTGGTCGGAAACAATAAGTGGACGCTCAGGCTTTGCCAAATGGGCGATGCTGTCCTCTGTGAGTACGGCGAGACCGTAGGAGGTAATCAATTCAGGGATGCCGTGGTTAATTTCGCCGTCGATATGATAAGGGCGGCCGGCTAAAACGATACCCTTTAAATGATTTTCTTTCAGATAAGCAAGCGTTTCCTCGCCTTTTTGCTCGATATCCCTGTGGGACTTTTCAAGTTCAAGCCAAGCCTTATTGCAGGCCTGCGCGATTTCTTTTTTCGGAATATTAAAGGCCTTTGTAAATTCCTCTGTCAGACGTTTTGTCAGCTTATCAATATTGTCTAAAGGAAGGAATGGATTCATGAAATTAATATGCTTCTGTTTTAATTCCTCCACATTATTTTTAATATTCTCGGAATAGGAAGTTACAATCGGACAGTTAAAGTGGTTGCTTGCCTCCTCGGTTTCATTGCGCTCGTACGGAATGGAAGGATAAAAGATAAAATCAATACCTTGCTTAATGAGCCACATAATGTGACCGTGAACAAGCTTTGCCGGATAGCAGACGGATTCACTAGGAATGGATTCTATGCCAAGTGAATATATTTTTGAGCTGGACGGCGGTGATAAAACGACTCGGTAGCCAAGCTCTGTAAAGAAGGTAAACCAAAACGGATAGTTTTCGTACTGGTTTAAGACTCTTGGAATACCGACGGTGCCTCTGTAGGCCAAATCTGCTGTCAGCGGGGTGTAGTCAAACATACGCTTTAATTTATAAGCAAAAAGGTTCGGTACATTTTCCTTCTTCTTTTCACGTCCAAGACCGATTTCACAGCGGTTTCCCGTGATAAACTGGCGTCCGCCCGAAAAACGGTTGATTGTCAGGTGACAGTTGTTTGTACAGCCCTTACAGCGGGACATGCTTGTTGTAAATTGTAATTTTAAAATTTTTTCCAGCGGCAGCATCGTTGACTCTGTGCCGTCGTAACGCTCGCGGGCGATAAGCGCAGCGCCGAAAGCGCCCATGATACCGGCAATGTCGGGACGAACGGCTTCTCGGCCGGAAATAAGCTCAAAGCTGCGAAGTACGGCATCGTTGTAGAAGGTACCGCCCTGAACAACAATCTTTTTGCCCAAGTCCTTAGGGTCTGTCAGCTTAATGACTTTAAACAGTGCATTTTTAATGACAGAGTAGGCAAGTCCGGCGGAAATATCGCCGACGGTAGCGCCTTCTTTTTGTGCCTGCTTTACATTAGAGTTCATGAAAACAGTACAACGAGAGCCGAGGTCAATCGGGCTTGGGGCAAAGAGGGCAACTTTTGCAAAATCCTGAATCTTGTAATTTAAAGATTTTGCAAAGGTTTCGATAAATGAGCCGCAGCCGGATGAGCATGCCTCGTTGAGCTGAACACTGTCAACCGTATTGTTGTGGATTTTAATACACTTCATATCCTGTCCGCCGATGTCTAATATACAATCGACATCAGGCTCAAAAAAGGCAGCGGCATAGTAGTGGGCAACTGTTTCAACCTCGCCCTCGTCAAGCATAAGCGCTGCTTTAATGAGCGCCTCGCCATAGCCTGTGGAACAGGAATTGACAATGCGGGCGCTGTCCGGCAAAAGCTCGGTAATCTCTTTAATGGCGCGGATGGTCGTTTTAAGCGGGCTACCGTTGTTGCTGCTGTAAAATGAATAGAGCAGTGAGCCGTCCTCACCGACTAAGGCAACCTTTGTGGTCGTTGAGCCGGCATCAATGCCTAAAAAGCAGTCGCCTTCATAATCGGACAAATCCGCTTTTGTCACAGCATGGGCGCTGTGTCGTGTCTTAAATGCTTCATAGGCAGCGTCATCGGCAAA
>CABUBX010000179.1 GCA_902489925.1 uncultured Lachnospiraceae bacterium
TTTATGAAAAGATATATTAATTTGGAGGATATCTCCGACGGAAAGCTCTATACGAGCGAGGATTTGGTAAAGGCCGGCTGCCATGACTGCCGTGACTGTCATCTCTGCTGCACAGGTATGGGAAAATCCGTAATTTTAGACCCTTTAGATGTCCACAGAATGTGTGCCGGACTTCATGTGCCGTTTGAGACTTTAGTCGGTACTTATATCGAACTTAGCTTTGTCGATGGCATTATTTTGCCGAATCTTATCATGAATCCAAAAACAGACAGCTGCAACTTTTTAAATGCCGACGGCCGCTGCGATATCCACGACTTCCGACCGGGATTTTGTCGTCTTTTTCCGCTTGGACGTATCTATGAGGATGGCGGCTTTAAGTATTTTCTTCAGACGAAGGAGTGTCCGATGCCGTCAAAAACAAAGGTTCGCATTCGCCAATGGCTTGGGGAAGATAATATTACCGTCTATGAAGCTTTTGTAAATCAATGGCATGATACGCTTCATTACTGCCAGAATATTATGCAGTCTCTTGATGATGACAACCGTCAGCTTCTTTGTACATCCATCCTCAAGTTTTTCTATATGACACCTTACGGCAATCAGTTTTATAATATATTCACCCGGCGTGCCGAAAAATTTTTAACTGTATTAGAGCAATTCAAATAGGAGAGCACATATGAATGTTATTGAAGAAATTTTCACTTATTATACCGGACTTAAAGATAAAAAAAGCCAGGAAAATGTCACCGCCATGCTTCGGGAAATTCAGGAAGAAGAAGGCTTTATTTCCCCGGATATGAGAATACGGGTAGCTGACGCCCTTGAGATTAAAGAAGCGGTTATCAATGTCATTTTAAAAATGTGTCCCGATTTAAAAACCGCCGATTACAGCCACACAATTACCCTGTGCAGCGGTGCGCGCTGCGGCGCTAAAGACGGCGCCGAGATTATCGCTGCCATAAAGGCGTTTCTTAATCCGGACAAGCTTGGAATATCAGCAGACAAAAAGTTCCGCCTTAAAACGCAAAATTGTCTTAAACAGTGTAAAACATCGCCCAATATGATGATTGACGGTCAATTATATACACATCTGACCCCCAAAAGCGCTGTAGCTATTATTAAAAATTTTACTTGAAAGGATTTTTCCGATGAAAATTTATTTTGCACCTATGGAGGGCATCACAGGCTACCGATACCGAAATATTCACCATGCCTTTTTCGGAAACCATATCGACAAATATTTTACACCGTTTATTTCACCCAATGTCGAAAAAATCTTTGTGCCTAAAGAGCTTCGGGATATTTTGCCTGAGCACAATACAGGCTTGCCCATTGTCCCTCAAATGCTTTCAAATAACGCCGAACGCTTTATCACAGGCGCAAAGCTTCTTGCACAGTATGGCTATAAAGAAGTCAACTTAAACCTTGGCTGTCCCTCAAAAACAGTTGTTTCAAAAGGCAGAGGCTCGGGATTTTTAGCCGCGCCGTCAAAGCTGGATGAATTTTTGTATGAAATTTTCGATAAAGCAGGCCATTTTGTTAAAATATCCGTTAAAACACGTCTTGGGAAAACATCGCCGGATGAATTTTTTGAGCTGATGGACATTTTTAACAAATATTCTATGGAAGAATTAATTATTCATCCGAGAATCCAAACGGATTTTTATAAAAACTCGCCGAACATGGATGTTTTTTCCAAAGCAGAAGCTGTCAGTAAAAATCCGATATGTTATAACGGCGATATCTTTACTTTAAAGCAATTTTGTACTTTCAAAGAAAGTTTCCCTCATATTCAGGCAATCATGCTTGGACGCGGACTTCTTATGAATCCCCATCTGGCTTCTGAACTTTGCGGCGAAGCGCCGATGACTTTTGAGCAATTTTGCGCTTTTCACGATGCTGTTTACACCATGTACCAGCGTGAGCTGTTTGGAGATAAGCCTGTACTTTTCAAAATGAAGGAATTGTGGCAATATATGTCCGGTATGTTTGCGGATGCCGAAAAATATATAAAGAAAATTAAAAAAGCCCAGCACTGCGCCGACTATGAGGCTGCAGTTCATCAGCTTTTTGCAAATCCGCAGTTTTTTAAAGTCCCGTAAAATTAAATCCGTTTCAGTTAAAAAGCAGGAGTAAAATGACACTCCTGCTTTTTAGCTTACTGACTGTATTTTTCAAGAATTTCTTCAATCTTATGCACATCAATATATTCTATCGGAATCACAGGTTCAGGAACCTTTGAAAAATCCCCAACCTTTTTATGATAAAAAACAAGACCGTACCAATGGTCAAACTTCCATCCGCAATTTTCCAATGTATAAATATATTCAAATCCCATAGCCTTATGGTAGTTAATACTGTTTTTAGCTGTTGAAGTTATAAGTGAATAAATATTGTAAATGCCCTGAAGCTTGGAAATTTCTTCAAGTGCCCCATACAATCTGCGGCCGATGCCCTGTCCTTGAGATTCATGCCGAATGTATACTGAAAATTCCGCATCCCACGAAAAGGCTGCCCGCTCTTTAAAACGGCTTGTGTATGCATAGCCGACAACCTGACCGTCCACCTCGGCCACAAGCCACGGATAGGTTGCTGTATTTTTATGGACACGCTTCACAAACTTTCTGTAGGAAGGCACTGTACACTCAAAGGTAATTGGTGTATTCGTAATATAGGGTCTGTAAATACTGAGCACATCTTTAATATCTTCGTCTTTTATCATTCGCAGTTTCATTTTTCTGTCCTCCTTATAAAGTCTATTTTAAAATAATATCCTGCAAGTTTCAAGTTCTGTTTTGCAAAGCTTCAATAATTTTGGTATGATAAAGCTATACTGATTGGTTCGTTTTTGAAAGGAGTGCCCCATGAAAACTTTAATTGAATTTTATGACAGAAGTGTTCTTAAAAATATGGTTGCCGTGCTGGCCCTAAAGCCGGATTACCTGATATTTTTCTACGATAAAGAGCAATTTACCCATTTTGAAGTTTACAGCACCTATGAAGCCTGCAAAAAATATGTGCCAAATCTCAGAGTAGAACTTCGGTGTGTGGATTACCATGATTACACGATGATTGAAGATAAAATTACTGAATGTATCGCCCAAAACTTTGGTGACATGATTGGCTTTGACTTAACCGGCGGCAGTGAGCTTATGACCATTGCCGGCTATAAGGCGGGCTTTAGAGCCGGTGTCAGCGTCTTTTTTACCGATATTTATAAAAATGAAATCATTGATTTATCCGGAAAATGGCCGACACAGCGGTGCATACCTTTTGAAATTTCCGATATGATTACAGCAGGCGGCGGAGAGCTTGTCGATTATACGGACACCCGGTGGCTTTTACGCCATCTTTCGGATTTACAAAGTATGGCCAAAGATATTATAGCGTCTCCTAAAAAATGGGCCAAAACATGCCGTTATTTCCAACAGCATCATTCGAAAATAAAAGGACAGCCTTTCATCTTTGAAGAAAGTTTTTCGGATAACGCTGCTGACAAAGCAGCGCTT
>CABUBX010000180.1 GCA_902489925.1 uncultured Lachnospiraceae bacterium
GCGAAACAAGTATTGCCGATGACGGTTCTGCCGCAGTAACCATTTATCCGACAGACGAGCTTTATGCCGGCGAAATCACCGTGCCTGCCGACATATCCTCCGCCGCCTATTTTCTTGCCGCCGGTCTTATCGTACCCGGTTCGGAAATTACGACAACCGATGTCGGCATCAATCCTACAAGAGACGGCTTGCTTAAAGTGATTGAAGCCATGGGCGGAAATATAAAGCTTGAAAACTGCCGTACGTCCGGAGGCGAATTGCTCGGCGATATTACTGTCCGCCACAGTACCCTGCATGGCACTGTCATCGGCGGCAGCCTTATCCCGACACTTATTGATGAACTTCCGATTATTGCCGTGCTTGCCTGCTTTGCCGATGGTGATACAATCATCAAAGATGCCGAGGAATTAAAAGTCAAGGAATCCAATCGTATTGATACGATGGCTTGGAACCTGCGTGCTATGGGTGCACATATCGAAACAACCGATGACGGTATGATTATTCACGGCGGCTATCCGCTTCACGGCGCCGACTTAAAAAGCAGCAAAGACCACCGTATTGCTATGTCGATGGCCATTGCTGCCATCGCTGCCGACGGAGAAAGTCATATCGATGATGCTGACTGTGTCTGCATATCTTACCCAAAATTTTGGGAAACATTAAAAGGTCTTGGACGCTGATGCCCAAGACCTTTTTCATGAACTTTAAAATTTCCACAGATATTTTCCGCATTTTTCAATATTACCGCCAAAATCATAGATGCTTTCTTTATCAAATTCAGCGCCAAGATGTTCATATAAGCTTTTTGCCCGCTCATTTTTCAGTACGACCACAATTGAAACACTTTCTTTTCCCAAAAGCTTGGCCTGATATTTTGCTTCTTCAATTAGTCTAGTGCCGATAGACCTTCCCTTGTAAGCTTCATCCACATAAAGTGCGGCAAGCATCATGCAATTTTCGTATTCCTCATCCGGTTTCATTCCGATAAATCCGACTACACCGCCATCTTCTTCCATGACAATGCAGCGGTAATCATTCCGTCTCAGATTTTTTTCCCATAAAGCTTTTGCATCCTCCATGGAAAGGCTATCTAAATATGACTTTGGCAATATATGACGATAGGCTGACAAAAGTCCCTGATTATAGATTCGCGCAATCGCCATCGCATCGGCGGCTTTCCCTTTCCTGAGTTTTCCCTCTGCCACTGCTGCTTTTTCAGCTATTGCACATTTAAGAACTGTTTGTGCAAATTCATGTCTAAATTGTGTTAAATCCGGTGTTTTTTGATTCACCTCGCCCATAAGACGATTTGTCAATACGACCGCACCGATATTATTTTCACCGGACAGATACAAGCTTGTTCCTGTAAAACCTGTATGTCCGCACCCCTCGGGATATATCAGGCCTGTATCAAAACCAAGACCTCTTGTTCCTTCAAGCGCTTTTTGGGCTTTTGCAAAAACCGAAGCCTTTTCCCACTCTCCCAAATAAAACATACCAAGTCTTGCCACACCCTCCGCATTGGAAAATAGTCCGGCATGGCCGCTGATGCCATTAAAATAATAGTAGCAGTTTCCGTCATTTGCCTCTCCTAAAATAATTTTATCATGCGGTCTGAAGCTGTCAAAGGTCATCCCTCGTTTTTCACACATTTCCTCTTCAATTTTATTATCATAGGAGGATGGGATAATATTGCCTTTAATTTGTTTATCTAAAGGGCGATACAACAATGCTTCAATAGATAATGGCTGACGTACATAAGCCTCCATAGCCTCACAAAGCTCTATATTCAAAACATTTTCAGCAAGCTTTCCAAGTAAGATATAGTCAATATCACTGTAGAGCACCTCTCCCTGCTTTAGTGGAAAGCTTATAAGCTTTTCAAGAATCTCATAAAATTCTCCACCGTCGGCGTAAAAAGGATACCACGCCTCAAGACCGCCTGTATGTGTCAGCAATTGATACACTGTAATTTGGGAAAATGCTTTTTGAACATTCGGAAACTTCCTCTCATCCCACGACGGCTCACTCAGATAAATATCGATAGTGTCGCCAAGTTTTACTTTTTCTGTTTCAACAAGCTTTAGTATAATCGTTGTTGTAAAAATTTTTGTCAGTGATGCCAAATCAAATAATGACTTTTCATCAGCACCGCCAAAGCCGCAAGTGTATAAAATACAATCCTTATCAAAAACGGCACAGGCCGCCTGCTTAAAATAGCCGGCAGCCTTATATTTTTCAATAATTTGTTCAATACCTTCATATGTTGTGTTTCTCATTCTTCTATACCTCAAAATATTTCTTTGCCGTTTCAATTGAACGATATGTATATTCATACAACGGTATCTTATAGATATTATCCGATACATGCTCTAAATCAAACGGGTCACGAAGTGCTGCACAGGCCACCGGAATATTCAATTTTGACAATGCCTGCAGAAGTTTTGTTTGTCCCTTATAAATAGAAGCATTCAGTGTGCCTACGATTACCGAGCTTGCACCTTCTGCTGCTTTGACAAGCCTTTCAATCATCTCATCTGACAAGTTCATTTCAAAGCTCATTGCCCGGCCCCCAAAAGTTTTTTGCAGCTCATCGGCAAAACTTAGCATTTCCGGAAGATTTGAAACCATAGAAATCTGCTGCTTTTTCGGACTTAAAAACAACGGACTTTCGCCTATCGAAATTTTTTTAATCACAGCACTGTCCAAAAGATAGCTATTTACCCCCTCAAAAACTGCTTTGTCATAAACCTCCGCCGCATAAGACATACATTCACTGTAGATGCTATTCTTTTCACTTTTATTTTCCTCGATATATTTTCCCTTGTAATAAAGGATTCTTGAAACAGCCTCATCAATTCTTTGTTCCGATATCTCCCCGGATTTTACAGCTTCTATAATGCGTGCCGCTGTACTTCTTACCTTATCATGAAAATGAGAAATAAATATCAAATCAATACCGGCATTAATTGCCTTCACCGTGCCTTCCTCAATGCCATAATGACGGCTTATGGCATTCATTTCCATACAGTCAGAAATAATCAGCCCATCAAAATGCATCTTTTCACGGAGTAAACCGTCAACCAGCTTTTTAGACATTGTTGCCGGAAGGCTGTCCTCCTTTTCGAATACGACATGGGCAATTGTCATTGCCGGAATCCCTTCATCAATGGCTTTCACAAAAGGCAATAATTCCATATCCCACATCTCATCAATAGATTTTTTAATCACCGGAAGGTCAAGATGAGAATCTGTGTTTGTGTCCCCATGTCCCGGAAAATGCTTGCCGACACACATGATGCCTGCATCCATATATCCTTTGACGGCCTCACCGGCATAGTCACAAACCTCCTGCGCTGTCTGCCCATAGCTGCGGACACCAATCACAGGATTTTCTATATTATTATTAATATCAAGCACCGGGGCCAAATTAAAATTGATGCCAAGACGTTTGAGCTGCCTGCCTGATAAATATGCCGCCTGA
>CABUBX010000181.1 GCA_902489925.1 uncultured Lachnospiraceae bacterium
GAAAGGAGACTTCCATGAGGTTATTAATAAAAAACGGCCGAGTGATTGACCCGTCGGCCAAACGAGACGGCTTGTTTGATTTGCTGACAGAGAATGAAGAAATTATTGAAGTTGCACCGTCGATTGACGAGGAAAAGGTACAGGGCGGCAGAGTGATTGATGCCAAAGGCATGTATGTTGTTCCGGGACTCATTGATTTGCATGTGCATTTGAGAGAGCCGGGTTTTGAGCATAAGGAGACGATAAAGGCAGGCTCTATGGCTGCGGCAAAGGGCGGCTTCACATCAATTTGTCCGATGCCAAACACAAGACCGGCCACAGATTCGCCGGAGATGATTCGCTGGATTTTAGATAAAGCCAAAGCGGAGGCGGTTGTACATATTCTTCCTGTAGGTGCTGTGACAAAGGGACAGCTTGGCAAAGAGCTGACAGACATTGAGGGAATGAAGGCGGCCGGCGCAGTTGCGATTAGCGAAGACGGCAAAAGTGTGATGGATACAAAGCTTTATGAGCAGGCGATGCGCAAGGCGGCACAGGCAGGTCTTGTTGTTATGGCGCACTGTGAGGACAAGCAGCTTGTCGGTCAGGGTGCGTTAAATGCCGGGAAAAAGGCTGAAGAACTCGGTGTTTGCGGTATCGGCAATGAAGTCGAGGACGTCATTACCGCAAGAGATATTTTACTTGCAAAGGCAACAGGATGTAAGCTGCATTTGTGTCATTGCTCAACGCAGGACAGTGTGAAGATGGTGGCGGCAGCAGTCGCTGACGGTATTGACGTGAGCGCCGAGGTATGTCCTCATCATTTTACTCTGACAGAAGATGATATTTCGGGTGATGATGCCAATTATAAGATGAATCCGCCGCTTCGTGCAAAAGCAGATAAGGAAGCGCTGATTCGCGGTCTTTCTGAAAATGTGATGTGTGCAATTTCAACTGACCATGCACCGCATCATGCCGATGAAAAAGCGGTTGGCATTGCAAAAGCACCGTTTGGGATTGTCGGCTCGGAGACGGCATTGGCACTGACGATGACAGAACTTGTAAAGAAGGGCAGGCTTACCCCGTATCAGATGGTTGAGCGTATGAGCTTTGCACCGGCACAGATTCTGGGCATCGACAAAGGCTCTCTCATGGAGGGACGTATGGCGGATATTGCCATTATTGACCCGGAGGCAGAGTACTGTATAGATGTCAGCGACTTTGTGTCTAAGGGTAAGAATACCCCGTTTGACGGTTACCCTGTGTGCGGCCGTGTTATGATGACAATCGTTGCCGGAAAAGTTGTTTACGAATTTGCTTAAATAAATTTTTAGATAAGGGAGATTATTATGAGTGCAAAAATGATAACAGTGAGTGTGAATTCTCAGAAAAAGCTCGCAGACGGTGTGTATAGTATGTGGCTTTCCGTCGGCTCGATGGCTGACGAGGCAAAGCCGGGACAGTTTATCTCTGTATACAGTAATGACAGCTCAAGACTTTTGCCGCGTCCAATCAGTATTTGTGAGGTGGATACGGAATTTCGCGCTTTAAGAATCGTGTACCGCGTTGTCGGTGAGGGTACAAAAGAATTTTCCAAGCTGAGAGCAGGACAGCAGGTCAGAATTATGGGACCGCTTGGCAACGGCTTTTTCCTGAAAGATAAGCGGGCGATTTTAGTTGCCGGCGGTATCGGTATTCCGCCGATGCTTGAGCTTGCAAAACAGCTCGATTGTGAAAAAACAATCGTTGTCGGCTACAGAGATGCCCAGACATTTCTTGCCGACGAGCTGGCGCTTTACGGTGATGTTGTCATTGCGACAGAGGACGGTAGCGTCGGAACAAAGGGCAATGTGCTTGATGCAATCCGCGAAAACAATATAGAGGGCGATGTAATTTATTCATGCGGTCCGACACCGATGCTTCGTGCACTGAAGACTTATGCAGCCGAAAATCATATCGAATGTCAGATTTCTCTTGAAGAAAAGATGGCTTGCGGTATCGGCGCCTGCCTTGCCTGTGTGTGCAAGTCAAAAGAAAAGGATGAACATACAAATGTCCATAATAAGCGTATTTGTAAGGATGGTCCTGTATTTTACGCGGAGGAGGTTGATTTATAATGAATACAAAGGTGAATATTGCCGGTGTGGAATTTAAAAATCCTGTGATGGAAGGTTCGGGAACCTTTGGCTCAGGCGCAGAATACAGTGAATTTGTTGATTTGAACGGACTTGGCGCTGTTGTGACAAAGGGTGTTGCCAATGTGCCGTGGCCGGGAAATCCGACACCGAGAATTGCAGAAACTTACAGCGGTATGTTAAATGCCATCGGTCTTCAAAATCCGGGAATTGATGTGTTTATTAAGCGGGATATTCCTTTCTTAAAACAGTTTGATACAAGAATCGTTGTCAATGTATGCGGAAAGACAACAGAGGATTATCTTGAGGTCGTAGAGCGTCTCTCTGATACGCCGGTAGATATGCTGGAGATTAATATTTCCTGTCCGAATGTTAAGGAAGGCGGTATTGCCTTCGGGCAGGACCCGAAAGCTGTTGAGGCGATTACAAAAGCGATTAAGGCAAAGGCAAAGCAGCCGGTTGTCATGAAGCTGAGTCCGAATGTGACGGATATTCGGGTGATGGCAAAAGCAGCCGAAGCCGGCGGCGCAGATGCGATTTCCTTAATTAATACGATTACGGGCATGAAGATTGACATTGAACGTCAGTGTTTTGCATTGGCCAATAAGACAGGCGGCTTGTCCGGTCCTGCAATTAAGCCGGTTGCTGTGCGCATGGTTTATGAGGCTTCCAACGCAGTGCGTATTCCTGTCATCGGTATGGGTGGTATCCGCACGGCAGAGGATGCTATTGAATTTATCCTTGCCGGTGCTACGGCTGTTGCGGTAGGTACGGCAAACTTTATGAATCCGTATACAACGATTGAAGTTGCAAAGGGCATTGAAGCTTATATGCAGCGTCATCATGTTGAAGACATTAACGAGCTTATCGGCAAAGTGAAATAATTTTATGATATCGAGGCGGTTCGCAAAAAGCGGCCGCCTTTATTTTATAAAAGATTTAGATTTATTTTAGGAAAGGCTTATTGACGGAAGTTTGCAAAAGTTGTAAAGTTACTTGGAATACATATGAAACGGCACTTTTTAACAGTGCAGTTATAAGGAGAGAAAGTTTATATGAGAACAGCTTTTGTCTGAAGCTTTGTGCATTAAATATTGCCTGCAACATGTGCTGCGGACCGAGATTTTATTAGACATTAAAGACGAAAAGGAGTGGGAATTTTGAGCAAGATTATTGGTATAGATTTAGGAACGACCAACAGCTGTGTCGCAGTGATGGAGGGCGGAAAGCCGGTGGTTATTACGAATGCAGAGGGCACAAGAACAACCCCGTCGGTTGTTGCTTTTACGAAAACAGGCGACAGGCTTGTGGGTGCTTTGGCAAAGCGTCAGGCGG
>CABUBX010000182.1 GCA_902489925.1 uncultured Lachnospiraceae bacterium
CTCCAGTAATTATAGTGTTCAAGACGGCGAAGACTTGCCTCAATACCGCCGATAATAATTGGCACATTCTTATAAGTCTGCCGAATCAGATTGCCGTAAACAATCGTTGCATAGTCCGGACGTTTGCCGTAGGCGCCGCCCGGTGTATATGAATCATCATGACGTCTTTTTTTTGACACCGTATAATGATTCACCATAGAATCCATATTTCCGGCACTGACTAAAAAACCGAGACGCGGTTTTCCGAACACAGCGATGCTCTCTTTTTTGCGCCAATCGGGCTGGGCAATGATTCCCACCCGATAGCCGTGTGCCTCAAGGACACGGGTGATAATCGCATGGCCGAAGGAGGGGTGGTCCACATAGGCATCCCCTGACACATAGACAAAATCCACACTGTCCCAGTCTCTTTTTTCCATATCTTCCCTGCTCACAGGTAAAAAATCTTTAACCATTATAATTCCTCATATGTTTCATCAAATATTTCATAAAAGCTGCGTATATAATAATCTGCCAGCTTCTTTTTTTCATAAGTATCCTCTATTGAAAACGCATCCTCCACAGCGCAGACATTCATCCCCGCAGCCTTTGCAGCCTTAATGCCATGAATCAAATCCTCAAACACAAGGCATCTTGAAGGCGGCACTGAAAGCCTTTTTGCACATTCAAGATAAATATCCGGCGACGGCTTTCCGTTATGAATATCCTCACCTGTCACAATCGTCTCAAAATATTCACCGATATCATGTGTTTCCATCGCCGCCTCTGTCAGCGCATTTGAACTGCTCGTCGCCACCGCACACGGAATTTTATGCTCATAAAGCATTTGCAGCAGCTCTGCAATCCCGTCCTTTAACGGCACTTCAAACCGGTATTTTGCCATTGCCATATCATCCCAGTCCGCAATCATCTTCGCAATATCGTCCTGAATGCCAAAACGTTCCTTAAAGTAAACGGCTGTCTGATAAATACCGATGCCGCCGATATCCTCCTGAAGCCCCTCAGGCATTTCAATGCCAAAGCGCTGTAAGTATTCAATGTCGATATCGCGCCATATCCACATCGAGTCCACAAGTGTCCCGTCCATATCAAAAATGACCGCATCAATATCTTTAAGTATTTTCTTTTCCATTATTCCTTATCCTTACCTGTAACCGACAAAAGCGCCGAAAGCTCGCCCTCTGTCAGCAGTCTGTATGCACCTTGCGGCAAGGCTTCATCAAGCACTAAAGGTCCCATAGAAAGCCGCTTTAAATAAAGCACCGGCTTTCCTACTGCTTCAAACATCCTTTTTACCTGATGAAACTTACCCTCAAAAATTTCAACCTTAATTTCCGACATCTGTTCATGCACAGCCAATATTTCAAGCCGCGCCGGCATTGCCGTAAAATCCTTACTAATTACAAGGCCGTCTGCAAAAGCCTGAACATCTTCCTTCGTCACACAGCCTGAGACTTTGGCATAATACACTTTGGATACATGTTTTTTCGGCGATAAGAGGCGGTGCGCCAAATCACCGTCATTTGTGATGAGCAAAAGCCCTTCCGTATCCTTATCAAGGCGTCCGACCGGGAACAAATCCTTTCGCTGCTTTGCATCAATTAAATCCAAAACTGTCTTATCCTGCCTGTCTTCTGTTGCAGAAACAACCCCTGCCGGTTTATGCAGCATGTAGTACACATAACGCACATAGGAAACCGATGTGCCGCCGCAGCGTATATCCATCGTTTCATCCACTTTAAAGCCTTCATTTTTAACAATCGCATCGTCAACCGTCACCTTGCCGCCTTTAATAAGCTTTTTGACCTCACTTCGGGTACCAAGCCCCATATCTGCCAAAAATTTGTCAAGACGCATCAATCGGCCGCTCATGACTGCCACCGCCATCCTGCCGGATATTTATTTTTAAGTGTGCCGCGGTTTAATTTGCCCCATCCTAAAGGATAGCCGTTGACACAGACAAGATACCAGCCGTTTTCAAGAGTTTCATCCACCTCAAGCGTTTCACATTTCAAATATTTAACAGCTTCAGCTGCCCTGTAATCCAAATCAATAAGGTGACGGCAGTCCTCCTTTTTTAAGGCAACGGCAAATGAACCGCTCGGCTCAAAGCGGTCTTTCTTTAAATTGCCGAGATATAAACCTGCACGAAGCACCCGAAGCCCATTTGTATCAACCATTGTCTTTGGCATATAATAAACATGGTCTTTTTGGACCTCGATTCTACTCTCATCAAATACTTTCGTAATTGCCGCATCCTTTAAAAACGCATAAAAACCGTCAAGCTTTGCCTTATTCTTTTTTGTATAGCCCGAGGCAAAATTCTTTGTGCGCTCACCCTTTTTGTGAAGCAGCGTCACATAATGTCCTTCACCCTTTACTTTGTGCGGCCATAATCTTATTTCCTTCACAAGCTCAAATTCCGGATGATTTTCCAAAAAATATTGAATTGTCCCCTCATCCTCCAGCGGTGAAAATGTACAGGTAGAAAATACCATATAGCCGCCCGGCTTTAGCATCTGTGCACCGTATCCGGTAATCGCTCTTTGTATCTCACTGTAAAATTCGGGACCTGTCCTCTCCCAGCTCTCTGTCATCGAAGGCTTTTTATGAAACATCCCCTCGCCCGAGCATGGGGCATCAATTAATATTTTGTCAAAAAACTCCGTAAATCGTCCGACCATATTTTTAGGGTCCTCGCTAATGACGAGACTGTTATCCACACCAAAGGCTTCGATATTTTTAAGAAGCGCCTTTGCCCTTGAATAGCTGATATCATTGCTCACCAAAAGCCCTGTTCCCTGAAGCTTTGCCGCCAGGGCCGTACTTTTTCCGCCGGGCGCCGCACACATATCAAGTACCCTGTCGCCCTCCTCAATCGGCAGCAGTCCTGCCGGAAGCATTGCACTCGGCTCCTGTATATAATAAAGTCCCGCATAATACAGCGGATTTCGCGAATACTTTTTCGCCGACTCGCAGTAAAACCCGTTTTCATTCCACGGCACTGCCTCTAATGTCTCGCCAGTCAATGCCAAATAATCCTGTGGCGCAAGCTTTAGTGTATTTACACGCACACCGCTGTATACAGGACGATTATAGCTTTCGATAAAAGCAGCATACTCATCGCCAAGCAGTGTCTGCATTGTTTCTGTAAATTTTTCGGGTAATTTAATCATAGTTCCTCCATCAGTTTAAAATCTCATCGTCCAGCAAATTCGTGCCGTCAGCCGCCGTTGTCGCCAGTGTATCGCACCGCTCATTCTGAGGATGCCCGTCATGGCCTTTCACCCAGATAAAGGTGACTTGATGGGGCGCCTTAGCCTTTAACAGCCGCTGCCATAAATCAACGTTCTTTACCGGCTCATTTTTTCCGCGTTTCCAGCCCTTTTTAATCCAGCCGTCAATCCAGTGGTCATTAAACGCCTTCACCATGTAC
>CABUBX010000183.1 GCA_902489925.1 uncultured Lachnospiraceae bacterium
CCGTAACCGGCAGAAAGTATTTTTATTTTACAAGCTCAAGCAGGCCGCGGATATCCTGAATGACATAATCGGCACCGGCATTTTTTCCTTCTGTAATATCCGAGGCTGTATCCCCCACCTTGAGAACGCGGCGGACATCACAAAGTCCCAGCGCTTCCATATTTTTGAAAATCCTATATGGCTTTGGCCGTCCTGCACCGCCGACACTATCCGGGCTAAACCACACATCCGGCGCATATCCGTTTGCCTTTGCCGCGGGCACAACAATCGACATCATCTTATCATTATAACCTGTTGTTGAGCCAATTTTTAACCCCTGTGCCCGAAGCACACGCACCGTTTCGCACACACCATCCTTCACCTCTGCAAAGTTGTGAAGAATAGATAAAAGCTTTTCCTCAAACATATTAAACATCGCAAGAACGTCATTCTCATCCGGTCTGCGTCCTTATTTTTCCGCAAAACATCCATAATCTACAGTTGTTCCTGCCCAATCAAAAATTACGCCGTCAAATTGCATACCTTATAAATAATTAAAGCAAATGTATGTTAAAGCTGCTATCCTGTTTACATTAGAAGTATGTTAAATAAAAAAAATCCGGATACAGAGTTTCTGTCTGTACCCGAATTTTTTCCGGCATTTATTTACTTTTATCTATTTAATTTTTAAGCATATCTTCCGCCATTTTGTAAGCCCACAGTATTTCTCCGACACTCCATCCCTGGGCAAAACAGCCTTTTGATGTATCCGGTATCATGCCGTCATAGACCTCGGCAAGCTGCCCGAGGCAGCCTTCTGCCATAGCTGCGGTTATTGCTCTCATATCTGACAGCACTTCCATTGCCGCTTCCGTTTTATTTTCCGCAAATTTAAGTCTTGCCACATAGTATGCGCCCAGCGGAAAAGCCCACACAGTGCCCTGGTGATAAGCCATATCCCGCTCATACTGACTGCCGCCGTATACCGGATGAAAGTCGGCATCCTCCGGTGATAAGCTTCGCAGTCTCCACGGCGTATAAAGATGTATCTGTACAGTTTCTATAATCTTTTCCGCCTGTCTTTGATTTGACATAACAAACGGCAGAGATAATGCCCATATTTGATTGCACCGTATTTGTGTGTTTGCTGTTACAGACAGATTGCCATCCGCACCTTCCGTAACCACATCATTAAGACAGTCTCTATCTTCATTCCAAAATTTTTCAAGAAAGCTTTTCTTTACTTTTTCGGCAAGTATTTCATCCTGCTTTCCTTCTTTTTCATCTAATTCTCCCATAACTCTAAGGGCATTATACCAGTAAGCATTAATCTCCACCGGTTTTCCGTGACGCGGTGTCGGCAAAATATCTTCCCAGCGCACATCCATCCATGTCACCTGCCAGAGTCCGCCCCCCGCTGCAATCAACCCGTCATCATCCATATGAATATTAAAATCCGTCCCTTTTTTATACCATTCAATAATTTCCCGCATCACCGGCAGAGCGCTCTTTACAAATGCACCGTCACCGGTTTTTTTATAGTACAAATAAACCGCTTTGATAAAAAGAAGGGCGGCATCGACTGTATTATAAAGCGGCTTTGCCGTCCCCTCCGGGAAAAGGTTTGTATAAGCACATGTTTTTGAAACAGTTTCAATAGCCTCATCCATTGTAAAGCCCTCATTTTCAATCAAAAGACGGATAAGCTCGGGAATTACCATAGATGGATGAGTATCGTTAATCTGAATAACAACGTGCTTATCAAGGTCGCGGACGCTAAAGCCTCTCTCCTTTGTCTCATAAAGAATAAGCTGAGCCGCATTGGACACCATAAAATACTGCTGATAAATACGAAGCAGGTTTCCTGCCTCATCGCTGTCATCAGGATATAAAAATAATGTCATATTATGAATAATATCTTTTTTATTAAAACTGATGCCATCGCAAACAATTGTCTCGTCAAGACAGTCCACGTCGAAAAGTCTCAACCGGTTAATCCCCCTGTCACTGCCCGGAACCGCAATATCATACAGTGCGGATTGGATGGAAAATCCATAAAACGGCACTGTAAATGTAAGCTCTGAGCGCTTAAGCCAGCTCTTTTTTTCAATCCATGGGTTCGGAACCACCATCTGCTTATTGTTTTCAAAAATCTGTCTGAACAGACCGAAATGATAATTTAAACCGATACCATCGCCGCACAGTCCGAGATTGGCAATCGAGTCGAGAAAACATGATGCCAGTCTTCCAAGCCCGCCGTTGCCTAAGGACGGCTCATTTTCAAGTTCTTCAATATCTCCCATATCCTTGCCGTGGGCTTTTAAAATTTCACAAATATCATCATAAAGTCCAAGATTAATTAAATTATTGGACAACAATTTTCCAATCAAAAATTCTGCTGAAATATAGTAAAGCTTGCGTTCTCCTGTAATGATTGGCGCCTTATCCAATAAATCCTTGCACATCACAAGCAGCGCATCGTAGATTTCATTGTTACCGGCACAATCGATGTCCTTATTTAAGTAAGCTTCCAGATTTTTTTCAATGATTTCTCTTTTCACTCTAAATTCCTCCTATAGTTCATAAAACCATGCGGTTATTTCTCAGACCGCCCAAAGTCTTTCGCCTTTTTCGCTTGTGATTATAGCACGTCCTTTTTTTAGGCATATACAAATATTTAAACTTTATAATGGTACAAACTATAGGAATTGAAAAAATCCTCTCTGCTTCTGTTATACACAAATGCACATCTCCCGAAGGGTTTTGTTTTATAAAACGAAAAAGAGCCCATCACTGGACTCTTATACGAGAGGCGCAGACCGGATTTGAACCGGTGGATAACGGTGTTGCAGACCGGTGCCTTACCACTTGGCTACTGCGCCATACACATATTATATTATAGCGAAAAACTTTTTATTCGTCAACATGTTTTTCACTGATGACTCCAAGGGGATTTGAACCCCTGTTACCGCCGTGAAAGGGCGGTGTCTTAACCGCTTGACCATGGAGCCTAATTACTGCTGAAGCTTCAAAGGACGTTAATATATCCCCTTTGTTTTTAACTAAGTAGCCTCAACAAAAGATATAATACCATATCTCTAATAATTTTGCAAGAGGAAATTTGATATTTTTTCAAAATTTTTTGAAAAATTTACCCAACTATTAAATTATCCTTTTCTAAGTGCCTGCGGCAACAAAAAACCTGCAAGCGTTCACCTGCAGGCCTTATATACTCCCCCTGCCGGGCTCGAACCAGCGACACTGCGGTTAACAGCCGCATGCTCTACCGACTGAGCTAAGGAGGAATAGTAGTTATATGTTTTCATATAGCTTCAAAACTGCATACTGTGATATTTTTACATCTTCCAATCTTTTTCCAACCAATCTGGTCAAGCCCTCGACCTATTAGTAACAGTCAACTCCATGC
>CABUBX010000184.1 GCA_902489925.1 uncultured Lachnospiraceae bacterium
CTATTGGATAAAGGAAATTTTAAAATTTCCACTATAATACATTATCCCGATGATTACCGGAGAGATACGAAGATTTTTACGCGATGACGGTATGGTAAAGGTCAGTCGCCAGATTAAAGATAATGCCTGTAAAATCCATCAGGTGCGGGAAAAATTCTTTGAAAAGGAAGGCAGGGAAGCAACAACGGAAGAAATAAGTAAAAGCACCGGTCTGAAGCTGGAGGAGGTTGTCTTAGCGATGGAAACAGGGGCTGAGGTGGAATCCTTGAATAAGGTGATTTATCAGGGCGAAAATAATGATATATGTCTGATGGACAGGATTGAAGCACCGGAGGATGAAAGTGAGCGCGTTTTAAATAAAATGCTTATTAAAAAGCTATTGGATGATTTAAGACCCGATGAGCGTGATATTATTATTCTCAGATATTACTGCAATCAGACACAGGCGCAGATTGCAGGACGCCTTGGTATTTCTCAGGTTCAGGTGTCAAGAATTGAAAAGAAAATTTTAAATGCAATGAGGGCGAATGCTGTGCGCTGATTTAATGAATAAAAAAATATAGACTGAGCGATACTAAGGAAAAGCGGTTTTAAAGAGGTGACGATATGAGACCTGTGATTTATATACAGGCAGATAAGCATACAAGCATACACCATGCAGTCGTTCGGGCAGGTGATTTATGTTCGATTTACTGTAAGGATAAGAAAATAAAATATGAAGCGGAACAGACGGTTGTCTGTCGTCTTAAAGAAGCTGATGACGGCTCAAAACAAACGGCATCAATATTGTGGCTTATAAGTAAACTTGACAAGACGCTGACATGCGAAGTGGAGTTTGAAAATATTGGTGAAACGGAATTTATATTTTCCGTAGATTTTGGTAAAAAAAAGAAAAAGGGACGAATGTTAAAAATGTGTATCGTTGCCGGGGTGACGTTTGCGGGAAGTGTTTTTGCAATTATGACTTATAACGAAGATGTATCAACAATGGGGGTGTTTGAGAAAATATCCGGAATATTCGGTTATGGTGAAAAGGGTGTACATCTTCTTGCGGCAGGCTATGCTGTAGGGATTGCAGCAGGCATAATTTTGTTTTTTAATCATTTCGGTAAAAGAAGATTGTCATCAGACCCAACCCCGATGGAGGTGGAAATGGAGAAGTATGAATCGGATATTGATGATACATTGATTAAGAAAAACAGTCGGCGCGGGAAAAGTCTTGACCATTGTTAGTGACAGTGTGCTTTTGCTCGTGGGAACAGCATGTGGGATTTTGGTAGCTTCGGGGATATTTACATTTATCAATTCCCTTGGCATTATCACGCGTTTGGCTCAAGTTACAAAGACGGCCAAGTGGCTGACGTGTTATGAAAACTGGATATGTATTGGGGCGTCATTGGGAAATTTACTGTGGCTTGCATTGGATATGAAAGTGTGTGCTGCCGCAGTCAGACCTTGGGGAATGAAGGCGCCAAATGTATTGGGAAATGGAATAATGATGGGATTTGGGCTTTTTGCCGGTATTTTCACAGGCTGCCTTATTGGTGCCATAGCGGAAATACTTGACGCTTTTCCCATTATGTTCAGGCGGCTTAGGTTTAAGGAAGGCATTGCAGTAATTATTTTGGCATTGGCGGCCGGGAAGTTTACGGGAATTGTTTTGCAGTTTTTTCTATGAATAAGCGAGGTTAATATGGATAATAAAAAAGCACAGCAAATAAAAAATAAGGCATATAATGAATATGTAAAAAAGGTGACACCGACGCATAACTGTGCACGTAATATGTTTCATGCATTTGTATCCGGCGGTGTGATTTGTGTAATTGGGCAGGTTTTGTGGAATTGCTTTGAAAATATCGGCTTAGGGCATGAAATTGCCGGAAGTTATATGATACTTGTTTTGATTGCAATAAGTGTCATACTTACAGGATTTAATTTGACGACACCAATTGCAAAGTTTGCCGGCGCCGGATTTCTTGTACCGATTACGGGATTCGCCAATTCGGTGACGGCATGTGCCATTGAATATAAGAAAGAGGGACAGGTCTTTGGTATCGGCAGTAAAATATTTACGATTGCAGGCCCGGTAATCCTTTACGGGATTGTAACATCTGCTTTTTTTGGAATGATTTTTTATATACTTACAAATATCGGAATTTGATTATGGAGGGATAAAATTTATGAAAAGTAAGAGAAAAGGCAAAAGAACGGTAAACTTTGCATGTCCGCCGGTGATTTTATCCTGTGCCTCGGTTGTGGGGAAAAAAGAAGGAGAAGGACCGCTTGGCGGTTGTTTTGATATTGTGGAAAATGATGCGATGTTTGGAGAAAAAACATGGGAAGCAGCGGAAGGTAAAATGCAGGTGACGGCAGTAAAAAGAGCAATGGAAAAAGTAAAGCTGATTCCGAGTGATATTGATTGCGCTTTTGCGGGGGATTTGCTTGGACAGCTGATGGCAACTTCTTTTGGATTAATGGATATGAAGCTGCCTTTATATGGAGTTTACGGAGCGTGCTCAACAATAGGAGAATCATTGGGGCTGGCGGCGATGGCTATAGACGGCGGTTTTGCAAGAAAGGTTCTTGCGGCAACTTCGAGTCATTTCGCAAGTGCAGAAAAGGAGTTTAGATTTCCTTTGGATTATGGTAATCAAAGACCGTTGTCTGCCACTTGGACAGTTACGGGCAGCGGCGCCTTTATTCTCAGTGAGTATCATCCTGTTTATAAGGATAAAGCCAGGATATCCGGTATGGTTATCGGAAGAATTGTTGATTATGGTGTAAAGGATTCGATGAATATGGGGGCGTGTATGGCGCCGGCGGCAGCAGATACATTAAAGGCATATTTTAAAGATACAGGCGAATCACCGGAGGATTTTGATAGGATTATTACAGGGGATTTGGGATATGTCGGGCAAAGAATACTCATAGACCTAATGAGTCAAAGCGGTATAGATATTTCAAAGCAGCATATGGATTGCGGTATAGAGATTTATGATGCTAAAAAACAGGATACACATTCAGGAGGCAGTGGCTGCGGTTGCAGTGCCGTCGTTTTAGCATCGGTAATTATATCGAAACTGGAAAACAATGAATGGCATCGAGTTTTGTTTATGCCGACGGGTGCCCTGCTTTCTCCGACAAGCTTTAAGGAGGGAGAAAGTATTCCGGGAATTGCCCATGCTATTATTATAGAGTGCTCAGAAGAAAATTAAGGAACAGCGGTGGCTGTTCCTTTAATAAATTGCACATGCAATTAAAAAAATAGAAAAAATTCAAAAAACTTGTTGACAAGAAGATGAAGGTGTGATATTCTAACTAAGCTGTCAGCGAGAGACCGCAGGACAGCAAAGAAAAATAAAAAACATCAAAAAAG
>CABUBX010000185.1 GCA_902489925.1 uncultured Lachnospiraceae bacterium
GCCCGCGAAATACGAAAATATGATAAGCGCGTAAAAATTGTTTATGTGACAAGCTATCGCGATTATACGGCACCGGCTTTTTCGGTTCACGCCTTTGCTTATCTTTTAAAGCCGGTCAAAGCCGATGATATCCATAAAATTATGAAAGAAGCCTGTGACTATACATACACAGAAAATACACCCGTGCGTCTTTCTTTTGAAACAACACATGGACGTGTTGTTTTGGATATCCGTCAAATTTATTATTTTGAATATGAAAACCGTCATGTCAAAATGGTGACTGAAAACGGGGTTTTTTATATCCGCTCTAAAATCGCCGACATGGCATCCAAAATGCAGGATTATGGCTTTTATATGCCTCATAAAAGCTTTATTGTCAACTTCCTGCATGTACAGTCGATGCTTAGCAGCGATATCCATATGACAAATGGAGACACCGTAATGCTCTCTCAAAAAAGAGCTTCTGAATTTAGAAAAACCTTTGCCGCTTACATTGAAAATAACCGCCGCTTATCATCGGAGATACGTTTATGATTGCTTTATATTGTATTTTACTTGCATTAGACTTTATCTTTTTGGGACTTTTATCCTACTTATTTTTAGCTTACACACATCGAACAATTTATAAAAAGAAGCGATGGACCTTTATTGCCTTTTTTTGCTATATTGTACTCGCTGTTTTTATAATGCTTATTCGCAATGACTTATTGATAATTGCCGGCTATGCCTTAATGTTTATTGCCATCGGCCAGCTGCTTTTTAACAGAGGAAGCCGCGCCCTGTTTTATCAGGCAGCTTATATTCTCGGTTTTTTTATCATTCAGCTTTTAAGCGCCGTTATAGCCTACACTGTTTTATCAACAACTGAAATAAGCAGCCCATATATGCTTTCATCCATTGCAATACTTATAAAGCTATTATTTGAAAGCTTATACACAATGCTTTTTACACAGGCCGTCAATATTAAAAAGACAAAAAATGTAGCTAAAAAACAACTGTTTGGATTATTTTTAATTCCTGTATACAGTATTTTTGCAGCGATGACGATGATTATTATCGGTCCGATTTTTTATCTGCGTTATGGCTACACAATACTTGTCATCAACCTTTTAATGCTGGTTGCCATTGATTTTTACAGCCTGTATTTATATTACAGTTTTTATGAAAATCAGGAAATACGGCAAAAGCTTACCCTTTTAGAACAGCATAATAAGCTTCAGTATAATTATTACGAGACGCTTGATAAACGGCTTTCTGAATCAAGAAAAGTCATTCACGACATAAGAAATCATCTGATTGCCATAGAACAGCTTTACGCCTGCGGCGATGCAAAAAAAGGCGAGCGTTATGTCAGCGCTGTCCACGAAATGTTAGACAGTCTCGGACTTCAATACTATACGGCAAACCATATGCTCAATATGATTTTAAATGATAAGCTGAAAAAAGCGGCGAAGGACGGCATCGGCGCCGAGGTAACCTGTTACCGGCTGTCCATTGATTATATGAGTGATATTGATATTACAACAATTTTTTCAAATCTTTTGGATAACGCTATCGAAGCCTGCAAAGACATAAAAAACAGTACAATTGAGTTTCGCTGCAACGATTTTAATCACATACAGCTTATTTCTATAAAAAATCCGACAAATGAAAACCTGCAGCCAAAACACAATCCAATCGGACGGCATCAGGGACTTGGTCTTGACAATGTCCGACGTACTTTAAAAAAATATCACGGCACATTGGATACCGAAGTTTCGGACGGTGTTTTTACCGCAACGCTTTTGCTTCCTAAGAACATCAAAGAGGAGACTGCTTTATCATGAAAAAATTAATTTATTTTATATTCGGCATGGCAGCCTTTGGCATCTCCCAATTTATATTGAGAATACCGCTTTTAAAACTTGCCGAAACGACAACGCCCTACATTTTCCTTTCTGTCGCCTATCCAAGCCTTCTTTCATGGCTTATCGCCTTTTCGGCAGGGCTTTTTGAGGAAACAGGGCGTCTGGCGCTCATGAAGCTGTCTGAAAAAGCAGCCCATCAGACACATTTAAAGTTTTCGGATGCCTTTATTTTCGGCTTCGGCCACGGACTTTTGGAAGCCCTGTGGATTTTAAGCTATACGGCACAATACATCCGTCTGTATGGCCTGACAGCCGATGCCGTCATGAGTATTTTTGAACGGCTTTTTGCCATCGTCTTTCACATTGCCATGTCCGTTTTACTGGCTGCGGCAATCAATTTCAGACAATATCGGCTGTATTTTATTGCGTTGGCAGCCCACACCGTCATGGACGGCATTATCATTTATTTTACATCACCGATTGTTTTGGAGGTCGTCTTTGCATGTATTGCACTGGCAGCCCTCGCTTCATCACTTGCTCTATTTTACAAAAAAGAAACCTTGGGAGGAAAAAATCATGCTGAGCATCAAAAATTTCACAAAAATCTATAAAGGCGGCAAAAAGGCTGCCGACAACTTAAATCTTGAAATTCAGGCCGGAGATATTTACGGTTTTATCGGTCATAACGGCGCCGGAAAAACAACAACCATCAAGGCTGTTGCCGGCATACTGGATTTTGAGGAGGGAGAAATCCTTATTGACGGCAAATCCATAAAAAAAGAGCCTGTTGCCTGTAAACAAAAGCTTGCCTATATTCCGGACAACCCTGACATCTACGACTACTTAACCGGTATCAAATATTTAAACTTCATATGTGATATGTACGGCGTCAAAGCCGATGTAAGAGAGGCAGAAATCAAAAAATATGCCGATTTATTTGAAATTACAGGCAGTCTCGGCGATTTAATATCATCCTACTCCCATGGCATGAAGCAAAAGCTGGTGCTTATTTCAGCCTTTATCCATCACCCTAAGCTGCTTATTTTAGATGAGCCGTTTGTCGGTCTTGACCCTAAGGCTTCTCTGACCTTAAAGCAGCTCATGCACGAAAAATGCAGGGAGGGCAGTGCCATCTTTTTCTCAACCCATGTCCTTGAAGTTGCACAGAAGCTCTGTAATAAAATCGCCATTATCAAACAAGGAAAACTTGTTGTCAGCGGCGATATTGATACAATCCTCGGAGACAACAGCCTTGAGGAGGTATTCATGGAGGTGAGCGGTCATGAGCAATAAGTTTTTTAAGCTGACAGCCATTCAGCTTAAAGGTGTACTGATGACAAATCAGTTTAACGGCGGCACAAAAAAACAAAAAACAGGGAAGCTCATTTTTGTGACGGCAATGTTTGCACTGATGGCCTTACTTTTCATCCTTTACTGCAGCCTGTTTACTTACGCTTATATTACTATTGGACTGACAGAAGCCGTCAT
>CABUBX010000186.1 GCA_902489925.1 uncultured Lachnospiraceae bacterium
ACTTTTCCTTAACCGCCGTCTCATAAGCATCAAGAATCATTTCCCGAGAGGAAAGCGCCGATACGAGCATTAAAAGCGTCGATTCCGGCAAATGAAAATTAGTAATCAGAGCATCCACACACTTAAATGTATAGCCCGGATAAATAAATATCTGCGTCCATCCGCTTGCTTCGCGTACAAAGCCCTGCTCGTCTGCCACGGACTCCAGCGTTCTTGTGCTTGTTGTACCGACAGAAATGATGCGGCCGCCCTGTCTTTTCGTCTCATTGATAATCGCTGCTGCCTCTTTATCTATCATATAAAATTCCGAATGCATATGATGTTCGGTCACATCATCAACCTTTACCGGACGAAATGTCCCAAGCCCTACATGAAGCGTCACATTAGCAAGCTTAATCCCCTTGGCCTGTATCGCCTCCAGCAATTCTTTTGTAAAGTGCAGTCCCGCCGTCGGTGCAGCCGCAGAACCCTCGTATTTTGCATAAACAGTCTGATATCTGTTTTTATCCTCAAGCTTGTGGGTAATATAAGGCGGCAGAGGCATCTCCCCGAGAGCATCTAAAACCTCCTCAAAAATCCCCTCGTACTCAAAATGGACGAGGCGGTTTCCTTCCTCCACAACGTCAATGACTTCTGCCTTTAAACGGCCGTCACCAAATACGATTCTTGCGCCTGGGCGCGCTTTCTTTCCCGGCTTTACAAGTGTTTCCCACACATCACCTTCACGGCGCTTTAATAAAAGCAGCTCGATATGAGCGCCTGTATCTTCCTTAACACCGTAAAGTCTTGCCGGAATTACCTTTGTATTATTAATAACAAGGCAGTCGCCCGGATTCAGGTAATCAATAATTTCTCTGAAAATGTGATGGCTTACTTGACCGGTTTTACGGTCAAGCACCATCAATCTTGAAGAAGATCGGTCCAAAAGCGGGTCCTGAGCGATTAACTCTTGCGGTAAATCATAATAAAAATCACTCGTTTTCATCGTGTTCACCTTTTTTACTTTCTAAGCTCGATGCCCATTTTTTCAAGGCCGTCTAAAATCTTATTCATCGCCTTGCTGACATCGGCATCCTCTAAAGTACGGTCTTTAGCACGGAATGTAATGGAGTAGGCAACGGATTTATAGCCGGCTTCAATCTGTGAACCCTCGTAGATATCAAAGAGATTAAAGCTTTCTAATATCTTTCCGCCTCTTTCTCTGATAACTTTTTCAAGATCACCAACCATGATTTCTTTCTTCATAACCATACTGATATCTCTTGTCACAGACGGATATTTGGCGATGCCTTCGTATTTGCGTTCAAATGTTGTGCGCTCAACAATCTTTGGCATATCAAGCACAGCAACATATGTTTTAACACCAAGATTATAGTTATCGCAAACATCCGGATGAATCTCACCAAGGTAACCAATCACTTCACCGTCATAGATGATATTGGCCTGACGTCCCGGATGAAGGTATGACTTGCCTGAATCCGGTGAATAAGTTTTAAGCAGCTTCATTCCTGCTTTTTCAAGAAATTCTTCAACAACACCCTTTAATGTAAAGAAATCGCCGTCACCGTACATGCCGAGCGTAAACTGTACGCGCTCATCCGGGTATTCTTTAATTTCCTCATCCTTCGGAAGATAAATTGTTGCAAGCTCATATAATTTTGCTTCTTTATTTCTTCTATTATAATTATTTGAAAGCGATGTAAGCATACCGTGAAGCGGCAATGTTCTCATAATACTGTAGTCTTCACCCAGCGGATTAGATATTGTAACTGTCTTTCTAAGAACATCATCAGCCGGAATCAAAAGCTTGTCAAATACCTTCGGGCTTTCAAAGGAATATGTCATTGCTTCGGAAAATCCGCAAAATTCTGCTGTTTCTCTCGCAACTGCCTCAACACGAAGTTTAAATGAAAGCTTACCTGTTGTCGCTTCACCGTTCGGCAATGTTGTAGGAATTTTGTCATAGCCGTAAAATCTTGCAACTTCTTCTGCCAAATCAGCCGGTCTTAATAAATCCTGTCTGAAAGTCGGAACAGTCACCTCTTTTTTATCCGCATCATAAGAAAGCTCTAATTTTTCAAAATATCCAAGCATTTCCTCTAAGGATAAGTCTGTGCCCAAAAGCTTATTCACATAGTTTTCGTCAAACGGAATTGTTACAGAGCGGCGCACTTCATCGTACACATCGACTGTACCACCGACAACTTCACCGGCGCCAAGCTCTGTAATGAGCTGGCATGCTCTGTCAATAGCCGCTTTTGCATTATTAGGGTCAAGCCCCTTTTCAAACTTACTCTGAGCATCTGTACGCATACCGAGACGTTTTCCTGAAAGACGAATGTTTGTACCGTCAAAGCAGGCTGCTTCAAAAAGCATTGTCGTGACATCATCTGTAATCATGGAGTTCTCTCCGCCCATAATGCCTGCAATACCGATTGGTTTTTCTGCATCGCAAATCATCAGCATATCACTGTCTAATTTTCTTTCCTGACCGTCAAGTGTCACGAAGTCTTCACCGTCTTTTGCACGGCGCACAACGATTCTTTTGCCTGAAATTTTATCTAAATCATAGGCATGCATCGGCTGGCCAAATTCTTCCATGACATAGTTTGTAATATCGACAATATTGTTGATTGGACGAATACCTAAAGCCGCAAGGCGTCTGCGCATCCATTCCGGTGACGGGCCGATTTTAATATTTTTAACGACTCTTGCGCAGTATCTTGAACACAAAGTCTTATCTAAAACGTCCACGCTGACATAGTTATTGACATCCTCATCATTTTCCTCAACCTTAACAACCGGAGGCACAAAAGGCTTTCCAAAGGTTGCTGCCGCTTCTCTTGCAATACCTAAAATACTAAAGCAGTCAACGCGGTTTGATGTGATTTCATATTCAAAGCATGTGTCGTGAAGCCCCATCACTTCAACTGCATCATCACCCGGCTTTAAACCGTCCTCCTTAAAAATATATATGCCATCCTCACAGGCGCCCGGATACATATCTGTTGAAACGCCCATTTCTGAAACAGAGCACATCATTCCGAAGGAATCGACACCTCTTAATTTACCTTTTTTAATGCGCACGCCATCTTCCGGTTTGCCGCCGTCATGGTCACCGGCCACTTTGCCGCCGACCAAAACGACAGGAACATACGCACCTTCAAATACATTGTGTGCCCCTGTACAAATCTGAATCGGCTCAGCTTCACCGACATCCACCTGGCATACGATTAATTTATCTGCATTAGGATGAGGCTCGATTTTTACAATTTTACCAACAACAATTTTTTCAAGATTTTTATCAAAAACTTCATAGCCTTC
>CABUBX010000187.1 GCA_902489925.1 uncultured Lachnospiraceae bacterium
ATTTCAGCGGCACGTCCGGGTGCAAGACGCGAAACATTAGAAACATATACAAACAGGTTAAAACAATTAGAAGATATTGCAAACGGATTCAAAGGCGTTGATAAATCTTTTGCTATTCAGGCAGGTAGAGAAATCCGAGTAATGGTAGTTCCTGAACAGGTAAGCGACGCAGATATGATTCTTATGGCACGCGATATTTCAAAACAGATTGAATCTGAATTAGAATATCCGGGTCAGATTAAGGTCAATGTTATACGTGAATCGCGTGTAACCGACTATGCGAAGTAAAGCCTGCAATAACACCGACTAACAAAGCTGAAAGTTAAATCCCATATCCATCATGTATGTGATGATATGGGATTTTTTTCGCTGTGCAAACTTGTTTTTTTGCCAAATTTGGTATACAATTATATGTCAGACTAAAAAATTACTCATGTTTCATGATATAAGCAATAATTACTAAAAAACGGAGGAAGTCAATGGCACCTTTAACACCAATGATGAAACAATATATGGAAATCAAAGCTCAGTACAAGGATTGTATTTTATTCTACCGTCTGGGCGATTTTTACGAAATGTTCTTTGAAGATGCCCTGACGGCATCAAAAGAGCTTGAAATCACATTAACCGGCAAAGACTGCGGTCAGGAAGAACGGGCGCCTATGTGCGGTGTTCCTTATCACGCCGTCGATGCTTATCTTAATAAACTTATAAGTAAGGGCTATAAAGTCGCCATATGTGAGCAGGTTGAAGACCCGAAGGCCGCAAAGGGCATTGTGAAGCGGGAAGTTATCCGCATTGTCACGCCCGGCACGAATTTGAATATACAGGCTTTAGACGAAACAAAAAATAATTATCTGATGTGTATCGTTTACTTCGGCGATAATTTCGGATTATCGATTGTTGATGTTTCTACCGGTGACTATTATGTGACAGAAGTGGACAATGCCAAGAAGCTTATTGATGAAATCACAAAATATTCTCCGGCAGAAATTATCCATAATGACTACTTTTTAATGAGTGGTGTTGACCTCGAGGAAATCGGCCACAGACTCGGTATTTCCGTCTCTGTATTGGATAAATGGTATACCGATGAAGATATGTGTATCGAAAAGCTTAAGAAGCATTTTCATGTTTCTGTTCTTGACGGGCTTGGCATCAAAGATTATCCGGTTGGATTAATCGCAGCCGGCGCGCTTTTACAGTATTTATACGAAACACAAAAAAATGCCCTTACCCATCTGACACATTTGACCCCTTATAATTCCGGCAAATATATGATTATTGACAGTGCCACAAGACGAAATCTTGAGCTTCTGGAAACACTCCGCGAAAAACAAAAGCGCGGCTCACTTTTATGGGTACTGGACAAAACGAAAACAGCCATGGGGGCCCGGCTTTTACGCACATTTATTGAACAGCCTTATGTGGACTGTCAAAGCATTGAAAACCGTCTTGACGCCGTCGAGGAATTGAGCAATCATATGATTACAAGAGAGGAACTCAGAGAGTATTTAAACCCGATTTATGACCTTGAACGGTTAATCAGCCGTATCAGTTATAAATCCGCAAACCCGCGCGATTTGATTGCGTTTAAAAATTCTCTTTCTATGATTCCTCATATCAAATATTTGATGCAAAGCTTTGAGTCCGCAGAGCTTGCAAAAACCTGTGACCGGATTGATACACTGGAAGATATATGCAGTCTCATTGAGGCTTCCATCAATGATGACCCTCCAATTTCTATAAAAGACGGCGGAATTATCAAGGAAGGCTTCAACGAAGATATCGACAAATACCGCGGCGCCAAAACAGAAGGCAAGCAATGGCTTTCCCAGTTAGAAGCCCGGGAAAGAGAAAACACCGGCATTAAGAATTTAAAGATAAAATATAACAAGGTTTTCGGTTATTATCTTGAGGTGACAAATTCTTATAAAACACTTGTACCCGAAAACTGGACAAGACGTCAGACTCTGGCAAATGCCGAACGCTATATTACCCCGGAATTAAAAGAGCTTGAAGACGTTATTCTCGGTGCGGAAGATAAGCTTTTTTCTCTGGAATATGACTTATTTTCTTCAATCCGTGATAAAATCGCCGGTGAGGTTTTAAGAATACAACAAACCGCCAAGGCACTGGCTAAAATTGATGTTTATGCCTCTCTTGCCCATGTTGCAAGTGCCAACGGCTACGTCCGCCCGAAAATTAACACAAAAGGGCGCATCGACATCAAAGGCGGCCGTCACCCTGTCGTTGAGCAGATGACAGGAGACAGCTTTATTGAAAACGATACATATTTAGACAGCGACAAGCATAAAATGGCGATTATTACAGGACCGAACATGGCAGGCAAATCCACTTATATGCGCCAGACAGCACTCATTGTGCTTATGGCACAAATCGGAAGTTTTGTGCCGGCAGCCTCAGCCGATATCGGAATTGTAGACCGTATTTTCACCCGTGTCGGCGCTTCCGATGACCTTGCAAGCGGTCAGAGTACATTTATGGTTGAAATGACCGAGGTTGCCAACATTTTGCGCAATGCCACAAAAAACAGCCTTGTTATCCTTGATGAAATCGGCCGTGGCACAAGCACCTTCGACGGGTTGAGTATTGCATGGGCTGTTGTCGAATATATAAGCAATCCAAAACTCATCGGTGCAAAAACACTTTTTGCAACCCATTATCACGAATTAACAGAGCTTGAAGGAAAGTTAGACAGTGTTCATAACTATTGCATCGCCGTCAGTGAGCAGGGCGATGACATCATTTTCCTGAGGAAAATTATTAAGGGCGGCGCAGATAAAAGCTATGGTATCCAGGTAGCCCAGCTTGCCGGTGTTCCAAAAGCCGTTATTGAGCGTGCCAAAGACTTGGTGGAGGAATTGAGCAATGCCGATATTTCCTATAGAGCCAAATCTATAGAAACTGCCGACTTGAAACCGTCCGTATCAAAAAAAGCTACCGTTGATGACGGCCAGTATTCTCTTTTTGACACACCGCGTCCAGAGCCATCCTCAAAGCCTACTGTCATAACTCAGGTTCAAAACGATGTCCTTAAAGAAATTACAGATATGGATATTTCGAATATGACGCCTATGGACGCGCTCAATGCACTGTTTGCAATGCAAAAGGTACTGAAAGCAAAAGACGTATAAGGAGATAAAAATTGTCAAAAATTAATGTTCTCGATTCAAATACAATTAACCAGATTGCCGCCGGCGAAGTTGTTGAACGTCCGTCTTCCGTTGTCAAAGAACTTGTGGAAAATGCTGTTGATGCCAAAGCAAC
>CABUBX010000188.1 GCA_902489925.1 uncultured Lachnospiraceae bacterium
ACCTAATCCTTTCCGCCGTTTGTCTTTGTTCCGCAATTCGGGCAAAAATTAGGTACACCCGCACCCGGCTGCGCGGTCATCACAGAAGCTGTCTCAGCCTTTACCTTCCCCAAATCGGCTTCAATATCACGCATATACTCATCAATCATCTTTTCCGGGTCTTCCGCTCTGTCTAAAAGTGCAATAATGTTCACAGACATAATGTCTGTAAATCTTTTAAAACATTTGCCATCTTTTTATCCTCCGGGATTGTATTTTCCAATATTATATCTTATTTTTTTGTGATTTGTCAGTAAAATTTACACAAATTTTTAAATTAAAAAACTCTCTTGCGACAGCATCTTAAAAATCAATACAATCGCAGAGAGTTTTCTCCGGTTAAGTCAAAAAATATCCTTTCGCTTGAATATAAATATACAAACCGCAATAACAATCAAGCTCAAAACAATAACGCCCGGGTAACCGTTCGCCAGCTCAGGCATGTTATGGAAGTTCATACCGTACCATCCTGTAATTAATGTCAAAGGGAAGAAAATCGTCGAAATCACCGTCAAAAACTGCATGTTGCTATTTTGCTTTGCATCAATCTGCGACTGATAAGCATCCTTCACCTGCTGGGCATAGTCAAGAAGATGCACCGTCTTACCCATAAGTCTGTCCGCGCGTGCTGTCAGTGTCCCAAAATACTTCAGTTGTTTCTTTGCAAAAAAGCTGTTTTCATTTTCCTCAAGTTCACGTCCCGTGTCCATAATTTCATCATAATAGCCTCTGAGCACAAGGAGTTTTTTTCGCATCGGCACAAGCTCACTCTGAAAATCTTCAATCTCGCCGTGCATCACGTCCTCCTCCATACGCATCAGCTTTTTTTCGTACTGAACAAGCAATTCCAAATCCCTGCTCATAAATTCCGAAATAAAATTATAAATAAATCTTTCCTTTGTATCTCCCTGGTTTGTCTTTTTGCGTTTAATCCGCTTCACAAGCCTAAAAGAAAAGTCCCCATTGTCAATGATAACAATGTTATATCGATTGACAAAAAACATCACCTGGTAACGTTCACCCAAAACGTCTGAAAGCTTCGGTATGAAAAGTGTACCCGCAAGACATTCCTGCTGAGTCTCAACCTTTGAAAACCCGACCTTATCAAGCTGAATCTCCCCATCGTAAACAATACCCGCAAGCTCAAGCATCTCTCTTGCATTCTCTGCATCTGTAATAAAAACCGTCGGTGTCTTATGCTGCTTCCACGCCTCTATATCATGTACTTCGTTCAAATAATCGCCCAACTGTAAAACAAGCGTCATCCCAATCATCTCACTTTAGTTATAATCCGTCGGAAAACCGCCGTATAAATTAATGATACCATAAACTTATGAGAATTAAAAGTACAAAAAGGGATTGGCGGTTATTTTCCGTCAATCCCTTAAAAAATCAAATTATTTCTTAGAACTTGCCTTCTTTAGCTGCTTCCTCAATGGCAACAGCAACAGCAACAGTCATACCAACCATTGGGTTGTTACCTGCACCGATTAAGCCCATCATCTCAACGTGAGCAGGCACAGATGAAGAACCTGCAAACTGAGCATCTGAATGCATACGGCCTAATGTATCTGTCATACCGTAAGAAGCAGGACCTGCTGCCATATTGTCCGGATGAAGTGTACGTCCTGTACCACCGCCTGAAGCAACTGAGAAATACTTCTTGCCGGCTTCAACACATTCTTTTTTGTATGTACCTGCAACCGGATGCTGGAATCTTGTAGGGTTTGTTGAGTTACCTGTGATAGATACATCAACATTTTCCTTCCACATAATTGCAACGCCTTCACGAACGTCGTTTGCACCGTAGCAGTTTACTTTTGAGCGAAGACCGTCAGAATAAGATTTTCTGAAAACTTCCTTTAATTCGCCTGTATAGTAATCATACTCTGTCTCAACATATGTAAAACCATTGATTCTTGAGATAATCTGAGCAGCATCTTTACCTAAACCGTTAAGGATAACTCTTAAAGGTTTTTTACGTACTTTGTTTGCTTTCTCGGCAATACCGATTGCACCTTCAGCTGCTGCGAAAGATTCGTGACCTGCTAAGAAGCAGAAGCAGTCTGTTTCTTCTTCAAGAAGCATCTTTCCTAAGTTACCGTGGCCTAAACCAACCTTACGCTGGTCAGCTACAGAACCCGGGATACAGAAGGACTGAAGACCTTCACCGATTGCTGCTGCTGCATCTGCTGCACGGCGGCAACCTTTCTTAATAGCGATTGCTGCACCAACTGTATATGCCCAACATGCGTTCTCAAAGCAGATTGGCTGGATTTTCTTAACCTGATTATAAACATCAAGGCCTGCATCCTTAGTAATCTTTTCAGCTTCTTCGATGGAAGCGATGCCATAGCTGTTTAAAACCGCATTAATTTTATCAATTCTTCTTTCATATGATTCAAATAAAGCCATTTTCTCTACCTCCTCGATTACGCATTTCTCGGGTCGATGATTTTAGCTGCATCATCCACACGACCATACTGTCCTTTAGCTTTTTCAAGTGCTGTGTTTGCATCGTCACCATTCTTGATGAAATCCATCATCTTACCGAAGCTTACATACTGGTATCCGATAATCTGGTCATCCTCATCTAATGCAATGCCTGTTACATAGCCTTCTGCCATCTCAAGGTAACGAGGACCTTTCTTTAATGTACCGTACATTGTACCAACCTGGCTTCTTAAACCTTTTCCAAGGTCTTCAAGGCCGGCACCGATTGGAAGGCCGTCTTCTGAAAATGCAGACTGTGTACGACCGTAAACAATCTGTAAGAATAACTCTCTCATCGCTGTATTGATAGCGTCACAAACAAGGTCTGTATTGAGTGCTTCAAGAAGTGTTCTGCCCGGTAAGATTTCAGATGCCATAGCTGCGGAATGAGTCATACCTGAACATCCGATTGTCTCAACAAGCGCCTCCTGAATAATACCTTCTTTAACGTTTAATGTTAATTTACATGTACCCTGCTGAGGTGCACACCAGCCGATACCGTGTGTCAGGCCTGAAATATCTTTGATTTCTTTTGCTTTCACCCATTTTGCTTCTTCAGGAATAGGTGCTGCGCCATGATTTACGCCCTGAGCAACCGGGCACATGTTTTCTACTTCGTGTGAATAAATCATTTTTTGACTCCTTTCAACATATATAAAATTGTCATGCACACAAGCGTGCGTATGATTGTTAAATTAACTCGTTGTGCTACTTGAAAATTGTACTGCCTGTTAGCTCAAAATTGCCCAA
>CABUBX010000189.1 GCA_902489925.1 uncultured Lachnospiraceae bacterium
CCCGCCATGCCCGCCGCCACCGGAATATGCTTTTCAAGACTGATATGCACACCGCCTTTAATGTCAAACTCATTCATCAAAAGCTTTGCCGCCTTATAGACAATATTATTTTCATTGACAGGGAGGAACGAAAGGTTCGTCTCTACGGTAATGTCTGCCCGAGTCTTTTCAAGCTTTACTTTATCATAAAGATTCACCATCTGCATTACCATGCGCAGCTCATGATAGCCGTCATCCCTTCTGCGGACAACATCAAGTCCTAGATTAATCTTCGCCATTGCTTTAAGCTGAATACTGTTCATTGATATCCCCTCTGCTTTCGTAAAATCATAGTCTTCGATACATATTGCATTTTTCATGTATCGTGTATACATTATACTATGGATTGACACGCTTTGACAATGACAAGTTTTTGTTTCGGCTTTAATTCTTCAGTTTCCAGCCCATTAATTTCCATAATCTTTTCCTTCGTCGTATAAAATTGTTTTGCCAGTGTCCAAAGCGTATCACCCTCGTGCACAACATAGCCTGCAATTGCCGGCAAATGTTCTCTTTCTTCCTCATTTATTTGTGACACACTCACATCTGCCAGCGTTTTCATTGTTTTCATTTCAAAAACAATCGTGTCAAGACAAAGCTCTGCCTTCACATCAATTGTCTCACTGTCTGCCATTGTCGAATTTACCGTAAACGGCGCCGGAATAATCTCAAAGGTACAGCCCTCATGGATGCCCTCCACCTCAATCACATGTGAAAACGGAATCATCCCTTTAAGGACGCTTAAAGGCTTCCTGTCATCCGCTGCAATATAGAGGATTTGAACATAGATAACACCCTGCACTAAAATACCGGATTTTGTCATCTCCATGCTGTCCATCTTAACATTGGCATCCGTCTGACAAATCTGAAGAATTTTCGCCTGATGGTTTTCAATTTTAATTTGCTGCGACAGACGTATGCCCGACTGATTTTTCATAAGAATATTATCAAAGGCAATTTCTCTCATGACCGGCTCTAAGTGCTTACAGTTTGAATAAATATCCGTCAGCACCGTCATCTGCTTTTCCTCGTAAACGGTCATATAAACCTCAAGCACAAGCTCAGCCTCAAGCCGCCTTTGCTCACCATCCTCATTTTCACGCACCGTCAGTTCATGCTGAACCGGCCGCACCTCCACATGGCCAATCATCTCCTCCGCTGCGCCCTCACAATCTACACTCTCATTAAAATCCAGAGGACAGTTAAAATATTGCAGCGGCTGTTTTTCCTCCGGCGATGCATACATCACAAAAACGTCAAAGCTGCCGCGCACATTAATCCGGTTGTCAAGTACGCGCACATCAAGGCTTCCCGTCGTTACTCTGTCCCATATAATTTCCAAAATATTCGGCTTTGAAGACGGCACTGAAATTTCTTTTTTCACCCTTATAATATCTCTTTTCTGACTATGTATACGACTGACCTCCATCGCCTCGGGCCGCGTATAAATACTGTCATCTCCCGCAATATCCACCGCCATTTCCTCCTCCGTAATTTTAAAGGCCGTCACCGTCAGGCTGACAATTGAGCGGACGCTGAGCTTTCTGCTGTTAATCATCCGCGCCCTCAAATCTTCCATATCCCAACACGTCTTGACATCTGCCTCCGGCGAAATGCCTTCCACCAAAAATGTCTCCTCAAACGGCAGGCTGCCGCTTAATTTATTCATCGGCCTTTGTGCGCCGCTGCCAATATAAAGCACCTGAAACTCCAGACGTCCCTTGACAATAATCCGTCCGTCCACAGCTCTGGCCTCTGTAATTTTAAGTCCGCCCATCGCCTCAATAATCTCATCAATATCCGGCTTTACATCCGGCACATTAAAATCATCCTCCAAAGTCATTTGGCTCACAGCCCGTCCAAGAAGCTGTTTTGTTCTGATTCTATCCTTTACGATATCCATACAATACCTCCCGCGCTCTATTCACATTAAAATCTATGCATCACTTCGATAACTTAGAACAAAATCCATCACGGCTCAAACGCAATCTCTGCCCCGGTATAAACCATTTTAATGACGATATACGGATAAGTATCGCAAGCAGGCTCATGACTGCTTTTTTCCGGTCCTTCAATGGAGGTTTTAACAAAAATTCCCTGATTTGTCTCACATACCTCCTCAACACGAATATGATAGCCTGCCGTCGGCTTTGTGCCGTAACCGACAGCCGCATAATAATCATTTCCGTCCCTGTAAGTCAGACGAAAAGGCCGGGCTTTGCGTTCTTCAATCACTGCCATCAGCTTCGGCTTCACATCTGCCGCTTCAACAATTTCATATTCGATTGCTTTAAGCTTCTTCATTTCTGTTTTATCCCGCACACAGCCTGTCAAAAAAAGCGGCAAAAAAATAACTGCCGCAAAACCAAAACACCTTATTAAAAACTTAAATTGTCTCAAAAGCTTCACCGCCTTTGCCGCAAAATATACCTGTCTTTATATAGATATATGCCATGAATTTGGATTCGATACCATAAAAAAATGGCATCAACCAGGCGGACAAACGTAAAATTGCCTGTCGGATATTTAAAACCGACAGGCAATCACTGCTTTCATATAAACACCTTAACATAGATTAAAATTCACAGACAAAAGCTACATATACCATTTACTTCTTTCCTTTAAAATCTCCTCAGTATCTTTTGTACCGCCCGAAGTCCCCGAAGTCTTATGCTCTTTAAACATACTCAAAAGAAAAATTACAATGAGTGCGCATATCGCATAAATAATCCATGCCATGATATCTTCTTTGAGAAAACTAAGCTGCGGCACAAGGCAAACAATCGGAATGTAGGCAAACACAAGCACCAAAATAAGGATTTTCATAATTTTTTTCATCATAAATTTAATCACCCACATCTATGAAAAAAGCTACATTTTTCCGTTCTAGTTGTATTATTCCCATTTGAATAAATCAGTGTAGCAGTATACTGGATACCTCTAGTATGACTACCAATGTCTGTACATACAGGCAACCATGACGATGGAACCGTCTGTGTTTTTCCCCAACCAAAAGTATAATTCTTTTTTTGGTCCATTACTTCCGGATGTCCGCCTGGTCCATAATATCCCAATTGATATACTGTAGCACTAGGTTGCCCCAAACCAACTAAGTAAGAATCTACACCTTTATTATTATCCACACTAAATGATGTCATTTTTATTCTAGGATGTGAATTATAGTAATCCTTTGTATAATTTATTACACTAGTATAATCCACGCAAATTAGAAGTC
>CABUBX010000190.1 GCA_902489925.1 uncultured Lachnospiraceae bacterium
GAATATTTTGAATCGGAAATGTGTCCGTCTGACATTCCTTTGCATCAAAACATACCGGAATCCCCTGCACGGCGCCGATATAATCGACGGTGCTTCGCTGTTCAAAATACGCCAATGTAATCTGGCGATGCTCACCGTCCATGCGCACAGGTTTAATCGGTGTCGGTATTTTCTGAATCAGGGCAAGCCTTCCTGTGCGGTACCGCTCATTCGTAAAATTAATTAAATCCTCTAAGGATGAGCCTCTTAGTCCTCTGGAGTTCCATGTTGCCACGAAAAGCCCTCCTCTTTTAGTATCTGCTCAAACTTTTTTGGCAGCGGCGCATAAAATTTCTTTCCGGACACCTTAGATAACGCCCCGGAAAGCTTTGGCATATCCAGCTCATAGGCATGCAAAAGCTGGTGCTTCAAATGATATTTTGCCTTAAAACTGTCATTTTGCGCTGCATTCCCATATTTGTAATCACCGACAATCGGATGTCCGTCTCCGGCCAAATGAAGCCTGATTTGGTGTGTGCGTCCCGTAACTAAAAGTACCTTTAAAAGCGTCCGTCCGCCGGACACACAAAGCGGCTCGTAAGCCGTCTTCATGTAATCCGAAGCCAGCGTTTTTTCACTGACAAGCCGAACCTTATTTGTGCGCTCGTCCTTCTTTAAATAGCCCTCCAGCACCTTCTTTTCATGGATTTCACCCTCCACAAGACAAAGATAATACTTATGCATTGTCCGCTCTTTAAAAAGCGCGGACAACTGCTGAAGCCCTGCCATCGTCTTTCCCGCCGCAATCATCCCGCTCGTGTTTCTGTCAAGCCGATTGACAATCGACGGCCGAAAAGCCGATAAATCGTCTTCCTTAATAAAACCGCTGTCTAACAGATAAGAAATCACCTGCTCATTGATTGATACATCCTCCGGCTTTGCCTTTTGAGACAGCACGCCCGCCGGCTTATTAATCAGCAGCATATTTTCATCCTCGTAAATAATATCCAAAGGATGCGCCACCCTGTCAAAGACTGTTTTCCCGACAAATTTTTCCATCGTTTCATCCGAAAGCCAAAAGGTAATCTCGTCGCCGCCCGAAAGCTTTTCCGTACCGTCTGATTTTTTTCCGTTTAAGACAATATTTTTTTTGCGAAGCATTTTATAAATAAACCCTTTGGGCGCCTCCTTCAAATATTTCTCCAAATATTTTGAAAAACGCTGCCCCGCTTCATTGGGCATCACTACTTTTTTCTGCATAATCTACTTTACACAAGCGTCACAAAAAGCTGTTTTCTTATTGCCGCAAGCTTTTTGCCGTCTCTGTTCTCCTGACTGCTCAAATTTTCAATAACTTTTTTAAAGGCATCAAACTCATCAAACACCATGGCTTTTGATGTGGCGCCCGCTGCCGTGATGATACTGTTCAAATAGGTTTTAATCTCTTTGACAGATTTTTTCTGTTTTTTAGGCACATACGCAAAAAAATTATTATCGTAAAGCACAAGGACTGAAACCATCATTGAGCCCTCGTACTTTGTCATCACAATATCCGAAAACACTTCGGCATTTTTGCCCGCCATCAGCTGCTTCGTTTCTTCAAAATAATCCTTTTTATCTGTATGATACGGAAGCATAACAATGAGCGCTATCCATGCCTTTACTGCCGGAAGCAATATAAGCATCGCCGCCAGTGTGGCAAAATTCAGCTTAGTCTTAAAAACTAAAATGCCGACAATAAAAATCACCGCAACCACTGTCAGCCATGAAAGTGATATGAGCAAATGCCGGCGCCGGTACGCATCAATATAACCGTAGCTGCCCTTTTCAAGTCTTTTCTTCTTCATCATCTCATCCTTTTTTCTTATGCACATTTCTTATCGTTTTTTTCTTATAAGGACGTTGCTGTTCTTTGGCACTGCCGTAAGCCTTTGCCGCCTTCCCCTTACCTGCACCCTTGCCGCCCATGGCCGGACTGCCGTACTTGTCCCTGTCTTTGTAAGACGGACGAATCAGACAATGTTTATCATAACCAATTAAATCTGTTCGTCCTGCCTTTGTCAGAGCTTCACAGACAAGGTCATAATTTTTCGGATTTCTATACTGAATCAGCGCTCTTTGCATCGCCTTTTCATGAGCATCCTTCGGCACATAAACCTTTTCCATTGTCCTCGGGTCATAGCCTGTATAATACATACACGTTGAGAGTGTTGACGGTGTCGGATAAAAGTCCTGAACCTGCTCAGGCATATAGCCCAAATCTCTGAGGTATTCCGCCAGCGCCACAGCCTCCTTCATCGTTGAACCGGGATGGGAGGACATCAGATACGGCACAAGATACTGCTTTTTGCCAAGCTCATCATTGATTTGCTTATATTTTTTAATAAACTTCTGATAAACACTGTTTTGCGGCTTGCCCATCTTTTGAAGCACGGCATCCGACACATGCTCAGGGGCAACCTTTAACTGTCCCGATACATGATACTGACATAATTCCCGCATAAACGTATCATCTGAATCTGCCATCAGATAATCAAAACGAATACCCGAACGTATGAAAACCTTCTTTACCTTAGGAAGCTGACGCAGCTTTCTAAGAAGCTCTAAATAATCTGTATGGTCAACCTTTAAATTGGCGCACGGTTTAGGAAACAGACACTGCTTATTCGGGCAGACACCCTTTGTCAGCTGTTTTTCACAGGATGTATGCCGAAAGTTTGCTGTAGGGCCGCCCACATCATGAATATAGCCTTTAAAATCCGCATCCCACTGAAACTGCTCGGCCTCCTTAATCAAGGATTCATGACTTCTTGTCTGTATAATGCGCCCCTGATGAAAGGTCAGCGCACAAAAGCTGCATCCGCCAAAGCAGCCCCTATTGCTGACAAGGCTGAACTTCACCTCGGAAATTGCCGGCACACCGCCGTCCTTGTCATACATCGGATGCCATGTTCTCATATAATTCAGCGCATAAACCCTGTCCATCTCACTTGTAGACAGCGGCTTTGCCGCAGGATTTTGAACGACATATTCATGGTCGGAATAGCCCTCCACAAGCCGTTTCCCGGAAAACGCATCCGTGTTTGTGTATTGCGTATAAAAGCTCTTTGCGTACATTTTCTTGTCCGAAGCAATTTCCCTGTAATCCGGCAGCCTTATATAGTCATAAACACTGTCCAGATTTTTCGCCTTAAAAACTGTTCCGTTTACAAATGTGACATCTTTAATGTCAATGCCCGCGAGTTACGTTGGGGACGTATTGAAGA
>CABUBX010000191.1 GCA_902489925.1 uncultured Lachnospiraceae bacterium
AAAGATATTGATTTAATTGACTTTAAACTGGAGTTTGGCCGTTACAAAGGCGAGATTATCTTAGCTGATGAAATTTCACCGGATACATGCCGTTTCTGGGATGTCAACACACATGAAAAGCTCGACAAAGACCGTTTCAGACGTGATATGGGCAATGTGGAGGAAGCTTACGAAGAAGTTTCAGCAAGACTTGGATTATAATCTACGAAGAAAGGTCAGATTATGGAAAAACAGTTTGGAGAGCATACAATTTATGATGAGCTTCACGAGGAATGCGGCGTTTTTGGTGTTTACAATGTAAACGGCGAGGACGTCGCCGGTCTCGTTTATTATGGTTTATTTGCACTGCAGCACAGAGGGCAGGAAAGCTGTGGTATTGCAGTCAGTGAAAACAGAGATATTCGTTATTACAAAAATATGGGACTTGTCAATGAGGTTTTCACGGCAGAAAATCTGGATAAGCTTCACGGTGATATTGCCATCGGCCATGTGCGCTATTCAACTGCGGGAAGCAGTGTAAGGGCAAATGCCCAGCCGCTTGTGACGAAATATGTTAAAGGTACCTTGGCAATCGCCCACAACGGAAATCTTGTCAATGCAGTTGATTTGAGAGAAGAACTTGAGAAAAACGGTGCTATTTTCCAGACAACAATAGATTCGGAGGTTATCGCCTACCTTGTGGCAAGAGAACGTGTCAATTCAAAGAGTGTTGAGGAAGCTGTTGCAAAAGCGATGAAGTTTATCAGCGGGGCATATTCGCTGCTTGTGATGAGCCCGCGAAAGCTGACATGCGCAAGAGACCCTTATGGTTTTAAGCCTCTGTGTATCGGAAAAAAGGACGATACATATGTTGTCGCTTCGGAAACATGTGCGCTTGATGCGGTTGGTGCAGATTTTGTCCGGGATGTGCTTCCGGGCGAGATTATTACAATTACAGAAAATGGCATTGCCTCGAACACGGTGTACTGTCATAAAAAACCGGCACGATGTATTTTTGAGTATATTTATTTTGCAAGACCGGACAGTGTGATTGACGGTGTTTCTGTTTTTAATTCAAGAATTATGGCCGGCAGGATTTTGGCTCAGACACATCCTGTTGAAGCAGACCTTGTTGTCGGCGTGCCTGAATCAGGCAATGATGCTGCCATGGGCTATGCCCTTGAGTCAGGGATTCCGTACGGACGTGCTTTTGTTAAAAATAATTATGTGGGACGTACATTTATTAAGCCAAAGCAGAGCCTTCGTGAGCAGAGTGTCCGCATTAAATTGAACGTCTTAAAGGAAGTTGTCAAGGGAAAACGCATTGTGATGATTGATGATTCTATTGTCCGGGGAACAACAAGCGGGCGCATTGTAAAGATGCTTAAAGATGCCGGGGCAACCGAGGTTCATGTGCGTATCAGCTCACCGCCTTTTAAGTTCCCTTGTTATTTTGGCACAGATATTCCGTCAAGCGACCAGCTGATTGCAAATCAGTATACAATTAAGGAAATCGGAGAGATGCTCGGTGCAGATTCGCTCGGGTATCTTGATGTGACACGTCTCGGAGAGATGGTGGACGGCATTGAATATTGTGATGCCTGCTTTACGGGAGATTACCCGGTGGCACCGCCGACAAGAGATATTCGAGGCGATTTTGAAGCATAATTTTGGAGGAAAATAAAGATGACCTACGATAGATATCAGAGTCCGTTATCGGAAAGATATGCAAGTAAGGAAATGCAGTATATATTCTCACCGGATATGAAGTTTAAGACATGGCGCCGCCTTTGGATTGCTTTGGCGGAAACGGAAAAAGAGCTTGGACTTGATATTACCGATGAACAGATTGAAGAATTAAAGGCGGCCAAAGACGATATTAATTATGATGTCGCTAAAGCAAGAGAAGCGCTTGTGCGTCATGATGTGATGTCCCATGTTTATGCCTACGGCCAGCAGTGTCCAAATGCCAAAGGCATTATCCATCTCGGCGCGACATCATGTTATGTCGGTGACAATACAGATGTCATTATCATGCGCGAGGCCTTATATCTTGTGCGTAAAAAATTAATCAATGTCATTGCAGAACTGGCTAAATTTGCCGATAAGTACAAAGCTTTACCGACACTGGCATTTACACATTTTCAGCCGGCACAGCCGACAACGGTAGGCAAGCGTGCGTCCCTGTGGCTTTTAGAGCTTAAAATGGATTTGGACGATATTGATTACATGATTTCTCAGTTAAAGCTGCTTGGCTCAAAAGGTACAACAGGAACCCAGGCAAGCTTTTTAGAGCTGTTTGACGGTGATGATGAAAAATGTAAGGAAGCGGACAGACGTATTGCAAAGAAGATGGGCTTTGATTCGTGCTTTCCTGTATCAGGACAGACTTATTCAAGAAAGCTTGATTCAAGAGTTTTAAATGTGCTTGCAGGCATTGCTCAAAGTGCCCATAAGTTTTCAAATGATATCCGTCTTTTGCAGCATTTAAAAGAAATTGAAGAACCTTTTGAAAAGAATCAGATTGGTTCTTCTGCGATGGCTTATAAGCGCAATCCGATGCGAAGTGAACGTATTGCTTCACTTTCAAGATATGTGATGTCAGATGTGATGAATACAGCGATGACAGCGGCAAATCAGTGGTTTGAGCGGACACTCGATGATTCTGCAAATAAGCGCCTGAGTATACCGGAAGGCTTTCTTGCCATTGATGGTATTTTAGACTTATATATGAATGTTGTTGACGGTCTCGTTGTTTATCCGAAAGTTATTGAGCAGCGCCTTATGAGCGAGCTTCCGTTTATGGCAACAGAAAATATTATGATGGATGCCGTAAAAGCCGGCGGTGACAGACAGGAATTACATGAGCGTATCAGAGTTCATTCAATGGAAGCCGGACGTATGGTAAAGGTTGAAGGCAAGAAAAATGATTTGCTTGAGCGTATTGCAAATGATTCGGCCTTTAATATGACAATGGATAAGCTTTTGTCCATTATGAAGCCGGAGAATTTTGTCGGCCGCGCACCGCGCCAGGTTGAGGAATTTCTTGCGGATGAAATCAATCCGATTCTTGAAGAAAATAAGGACATTCTTGGAATGCGGGCGTCCATAAACGTTTAAATTTGTATGAGAGGCGGCAGCCTGTAAATTTGC
>CABUBX010000192.1 GCA_902489925.1 uncultured Lachnospiraceae bacterium
CAGACTGACACTGACAAAGTCACGGATTGCGGATATGGCTGAGGGGCTTTTAAAGCTGACAGCACTGACAGACCCAATCGGACAGACCGTTGATGGCTGGCGGCGTCCCAACGGGCTAGAAATCCAAAGACGCACAGTACCTCTTGGCGTTGTCGGTATCATTTATGAATCACGTCCGAATGTGACCGCGGATGCCTTCGGACTCTGTTTTAAATCGGGCAATGCCGTGATTTTAAAGGGCGGCAGTGATGCGCTCTGCTCAAATCAGGCAATCACAGCATTGATTCGGGAGGTCCTTGAAAAAATCGGTGTGGATAAAAACAGTATTCAGCTGATTGAGTCAACAGACAGAGAGGTGACGCGCCGGTTTATGAGACTGAATCAGTATGTCGATGTGCTTATACCGAGAGGCGGGGCGGGACTGATTCGGACGGTTGTTGAAAACAGTACAGTACCCGTCATTGAAACAGGCACAGGAAATTGCCACATCTATGTGGATGATGCGGCAAATATTGATATGGCTGCCGATATTATTTTTAATGCGAAAACACAGCGGCTCGGTGTGTGCAATGCCTGCGAATCGCTTGTTATCCATGAAGCAGTCATTGATATGGCGCTGCCTGTGATTGCGAAGAAGCTTTCCGCAAAAAATGTTGAGCTTCGGGGCGATGAACGGGCGATGGCTGCAGAGCCGTTGGTGTCTGCAGCATCTGAAAGTGACTGGGGGACAGAGTATTTAGATGCGATTATTTCTGTCAAAACCGTAAAGTCGGTGGATGAGGCCATTGCCCACATTAATAAGTACAATACAAAACATTCGGAAGCGATTATTACGGAAAACTATGCCAATGCAAGAAAATTTTTAGATAAGGTTGATGCGGCCGCCGTTTATGTCAATGCGTCAACACGCTTTACAGACGGTTTTGAGTTTGGCTTTGGCGCCGAAATCGGCATCAGTACCCAAAAACTTCATGCGAGAGGTCCGATGGGACTTGACGCTTTGACAACAACAAAATATGTTATTTACGGCGACGGACAGGTGCGTCCATAAGCCGCTTATGAATAATATTAGAAAAAATGATAGGAAATTTTAAAGGGGACGCTTATAAATAGCGCCCTTTTTATTGATTTTTTTTATAAGTGCTGTTATTATACAATGGTAAATTGATAGAAGAAGGAGAATGACGTTGGATAAATTTGAAAATATGATGGCAGAAAGCGTGGCGCCGACTGCGGAACCTGACCGTCAGTATTATTTTATAGAACAGGCAAAGGCGTGGCTTAGTGAAGAAAAAAAGCGTCTTGGCAGAGCGCTTACGGCCTGTGTTGTAACTTTCGGTTGTCAGATGAATGCGAGAGATTCTGAAAAGTTAGTCGGCATTTTGGAAAATATCGGTTATACGATGGTTGAAGATGAAGCGGCAGATTTTGTCATTTATAATACATGTACAGTCCGTGAAAATGCCAATTTAAAGGTTTACGGACGGCTCGGACACTTGAAGAAATTAAAAGAAAAGCGCCCGAATATGATTATTGCACTGTGCGGCTGCATGATGCAGGAACCTTTAGTTGTTGAGAAAATTAAAACAAGCTTTAAGCATGTGGATATTATTTTCGGCACACATAATATTTATAAATTTGCCGAGCTTATCTGTATGCGCAATGAATCGGTTAAAGCGGAAGAAAGAAAGCCCGGCAAACATAAAAAGTATATGATTATTGATATATGGAAGGATACGGATAAGATTGTTGAGGATTTGCCGGTTGAGCGAAAGTATAAGTTTAAGACGGGCATCAACATTATGTTTGGCTGCAATAATTTCTGCAGCTATTGTATCGTGCCTTATGTGCGCGGACGCGAAAGAAGCCGTGAGCCTAAGGACATTATCAATGAAATCAAGCGTGTCGTGGCTGACGGTGTTGTCGAGGTAATGCTTCTTGGACAAAATGTCAATTCTTATGGGAAAAATCTTAAAGAGCCAATGACTTTTGCAGCGCTTTTGCAGGAAATCGAAAAGATAGAAGGCCTTGAACGTATTCGTTTTATGACGTCTCATCCAAAGGATTTATCCGATGAGCTGATTGAAGTTATGAGTAAGTCAAAAAAGATATGCAGACATCTTCATTTGCCGCTTCAGTCAGGAAGTACACGGATTTTAAATGAGATGAACCGTCATTATACAAAAGAAGATTATATGACGCTTGTGGAAAAGATTAAAGCAGCCTGCCCGGATATGTCGCTGACAACCGATATTATTGTGGGCTTTCCGGGAGAAACCGAGGAGGACTTTGAAGAAACAATGGATGTTGTAAGGCGGGTGCGTTATGACAGCGCCTATACATTTATTTATTCAAAGCGTACAGGCACGAAGGCAGCCGTGATGGAAAATCAGGTGCCGGAGGATGTTGTGAAGGCTCGATTTGACCGTTTGCTTACAGCTGTTCAGGATATATCGGCAGAAGTGACATTGCGGGACTTGGGCAAAGAGATGGATGTGCTTGTTGAGGAAATCAACAGTCATGATGAGCGTCTTGTCACAGGGCGTTTATCCAACAACCTGCTTGTCCATTTTGAAGGCTGTGCGTCTTTAATCGGAAAGATTGTGAAGGTAAAACTGATAGAATGTAAAGGCTTTTATTATATTGGGGAAATGGTCTGATACTGCAGATGATGCTTATGAAAAGAGGTAAACTATGAATAAAAGAATCAACGTGACAGAAATTTTCGGTTCAAATGTATTTGATAAAAAGACAATGCAGGAACGTCTTCCAAAGAAGATTTATGATGAACTTCAAAGAACTATTGAACGCGGCGCAGAGCTTGATAAGCATGTGGCCGAAATTGTTGCCAATGCGATGAAGGATTGGGCAATTGAAAAGGGTGCGACCCATTATACGCACTGGTTTCAGCCGTTGACCGGTTTTACAGCCGAGAAGCAGGATTCTTTTATATCACCGACAAAAGACGGCGGTGTGATTATGGAGTTTTCCGGCAAGGAGTTGATTAAGGGAGAGTCTGACGGTTCATCATTTCCGTCCGGCGGTCTTCGTTCAACATTTGAAGCGAGAGGCTACACAGCATGGGATT
>CABUBX010000193.1 GCA_902489925.1 uncultured Lachnospiraceae bacterium
GCATTTTGTACAAGATACAAAATACGGCCGGCATCATAATATAAGTATCATATGGACAATAATAAGTCCAAGATAGGCGGCAACCCACCAGTCGAGCATACCTAACCTTTGCCCCAGCTTTCTTCCAGGAACAATAAGCTGCTTTATTGATTTTTTATTAATCAAGAAAACTGCGTAAATCAACGCTGCCACTGCCGCCGCAAAAAGCACCGCAATAAAGGCATAGATGGCAATCACCATCGTCAGCCCCTTAGGACCGACCATCGCATTGAGCATTTCTAGCATATTTTCCAATTCCGAAAATCCGTTGAGCCCATTCATCACCTGTTCTTTAAAAAACACCGGCTTCATCATGTACGATATAAGTACACTAGAGCCATTCATCAAAAAATGCATAAACATCGGAATCACAATTGAGCCTGTCGCTTCCATCATCAGCGCCAAAACAATTCCCAAAAACAGCGCATACGGAATCTGATTAAAATTACCGTGCAGCAGTGCAAAAAATAACGCGCTCAAAAATACACCGAGAATCGGAGAAGTTTTTCTGTATGTATTATATAAAATTCCTCTGAACAAAAATTCTTCGGATACAGCAGGCAAAACAGCCATTACAAGAAGCATCACCGGAAGATTTGTCGTAAAAAGCAGTGACATCATCGTGTCCTGAACCGCATTCTCCACAAAAAGCATGGATATAAAATTCAAGACGGTAACAACCGGGTAGGCACATATAAGAACGAGCACCGCCATCAAAAAGTTTATCGGCCTTGTCTTTCTCAAGCCCACAGCCGCGGCAGGTGAAATGCGCTTTATAAGACAATAGATAAGTGGCGGCAGCAGGATTGCCAGCGAACCTATACTCATCACAAACCATACCGGCAGATTGATGCGCACTTCCGCCGGCAGCAGCGAAACAATCACACCTGTCACAAAAAATACAGCCGTTGTTATCACTAACAACATATGTGCTTTAAATACATTTTTCATCAGTCCGTCAATCCCTCTTTATGTACAACCTCACCCTGTTTTTTGTATATGCTTTTTTCAGGAATAAATCCGCGCACCATGGAAGTCGGATAAATATTGCTTTGGCGTCCGATAACAGTTCCCGGATTCATCACTGTATTACATCCAACCTCCACATTATCGCCAAGCATAGCTCCGAATTTTTTAAGCCCCGTATGAATACGTTCACCGCATACAACAACATCCACAAGTGTCTTGTCGGATTTTACATTTGAAGTAATTGAACCCGCCCCCATATGCGCCTTATATCCGAGAATAGAATCCCCGACATAATTGTAATGCGGCACCTGTACTTTATTAAACAGTACAACATTTTTAAGTTCTGTGGAGTTGCCGACAACAGCACCCTCGCCGACAATGGCATTGCCCCGGATAAATGCGCAATGACGGATTTCTGCATGGTGCCCGATAATTGCCGGTCCATGGATATAAGCGGAAGGAAATACTTTGGCATCCTTTGCAATCCAGACATCCTCGCCGACTTTATCATACGCCTCCAAAGGAAGTGTCTCCCCCAATTTTACAATAAAAGCCCCGATTTCAGGCAGAGCCTCCCACGGATACTCAATATTCTCAAATAAATCTTTTGCAATTGTCTCATTCAGATTATAAAGATTTTTCACCTTTAAAGCCTCATATTTTTCCATGTCAAATCACCCTTTCATTTTAGATAAGGCAATGCCTTATACCCGGCATTTCCATATAATATAAAAAACCGATGCAAATAGTATAGCATACCGGCGTGCAATTTAAAAGCCCGTACTTTACACTTTGCAAAATACGGGCTGTGCCAAGCATATGATAAATATTAATAATTATCAGCCTTAATCTGAAAATAAGCCTGCGGATGCGCGCACACCGGGCAAACCTTTGGCGCTTTTTTGCCAACAACAATATGACCGCAATTTGAACACTGCCAAATCACATCGCCATCTCTCGAAAAAACAAGACCTTCCTTCACATTTTCAAGAAGCTTTCTATACCGTGCCTCATGTTCCTTTTCAATCGCTGCCACGCCTTCAAATAAAAACGCAATATCATCAAAGCCTTCTTCTCTTGCCTCTTTCGCAAAGCCGGCATACATATCCGTCCATTCGAAATTTTCTCCCTCAGCCGCATCTAAAAGGTTGGACATCGTATCAGGCATACCGTCATGAAGTAATTTAAACCATAGCTTTGCATGCTCACGCTCATTCGCCGCTGTCTCAAGAAAAATCGCAGCAATCTGCTCATAGCCATCCTTTTTAGCTTTGCTCGCATAATACGTATACTTGTTGGTTGCCTCGGATTCTCCCGCAAATGCAGCCATCAGATTCGCTTCTGTTCTTGTTCCTTTAAGCTCTCTTGCCATATAAACCTCCTTCAAAATTAGTAACGGTTACTGTTATATAAAAATTATAGCATTTATGTTCAAAACAGTCAACCTTTTCGCATTTCTTTTCGTCCATTTACACAACTTTTTCTAACTTGATTGTTCAGTAAGAGCAGCGTCAACAAATTCGGCAAGGCCATCAGCCCATTCATCATGTCGGAAAATGCCCAGACAACTGCCAAAGGCTTTATGGCGCCAAAACAGACTGCACCGCTGTATATTATTTTATATGCCCACAAAACCGCTTTTTTATCCGTCAAATATTCCAGTGCCTTTTCTCCGTAATAAGCCCAGCCGATGATTGTCGGTATTGCAAAACAAAACATTGATATCGAAATCACAGCATCTGCAAAAGGACCTAACACCGTTTTAAAAGCCGCAGCTGTCAAAGCAGCCCCGTCAAGCAGATGACCGTCAGCCCCTCTCATGCCAAGACAGCCCGAAGCCGCAATCGCAAGCCCTGTCATTGTACACATAATGATTGTATCAAAAACCGGGCCTGTCATTTGTATATATGCCTGATGCATGGGATTATCATAGCTGGCCGCCGCTGCCGCAATCGGCGCCGAGCCAAGACCTGCCTCATTTGAAAAAACACCTCTGGC
>CABUBX010000194.1 GCA_902489925.1 uncultured Lachnospiraceae bacterium
GCCTCACGCTTGCCTCTTTGCCATAGGGACTTTGGTTCCATTCAAAATCCAAAACAATATAATTCATGCAAATTACGCCCTTCTATATGAAAATTATGCATGATTGACCGATGTTTACAGCTTGGAATAGCCGTAACTGTTGACGATTGCCTCAACACGCATATTCTGTCTGCAATACGGACAATCCGCATGTGAATATGCCTTATACTCCGGCAAATCATTGTCTGTAAATATTGTATTAATCTCCAAACCATGAATCGACTTGGCAGCGCTGAAAATTGCGGAAATTCCGCAAACATTGCCTTCATAATACTCGATACACTCAACAGCACGGTCAATCGTCTTTCCCGTTGTCGCAGACGCAACTAAAAGCAGCACCTGCATATTCTTAATCATTCTCTGTGTATTATCTCTGAAAATCATCTGCCCCATCTGATTAAATTCCGGTGTAACAACCGAAATATTTTTCCCGCTGTTTATTGATAAAGCAGAATTATCCGCAAGAACCTCTGCCATATAAGCACCAATCATCTCTGTGCCATCCATGCAGATAATTGTATCAATGGATAATGTCGTGACATACTTTGCCGCCAATGTCTTGGCAGTCTCGCGGGCGTTGTTGTGACGGCACTTTACTGTAGACATATCAATATATGTATTAATATGTGAGTGGCTCGTCGCAAAATGCCCCTCCATCACCTTAATTCTCGCTTTTGGATTCACCTTTGAACGAATATCTCTCAATCTGCTCTCCATAAAAACTCCTCCTCATTTTGTGCCTTGTAAATTTAAACCCTGTGATTATTTTACCACATTATATTTAAAAAGTATATAAAAAGCCTGTGATTCTTATTCCAATACTTTTTTAATACTATTTAGCCATTTTACACTTTCCTGTTTTATCTTCAAGATATTTTCGCTTTTGAAATAAAAACATACACAATTCCCACCACAAGCAATATCGGAAATGCTATGTAAATCAATCCGACAGCAGCTATACCAATCAATAACAGCGGCAGCAATATGACAGTAAGTAAAAATTTTGATATTCCCCAAGCCGCCTTGATTCCAAAAAACAATATCTTTCCAAATATCCATATCATACAAATTGCAAATAATAATAACATTTTCTTCCTCCTTTTACTTCCACTTCTTTATCGTTTTTAACTCGGATTTATTTTGGATTCCCAGCTTTTCACAAAATCCCGGATTCTTTTCTATTTTTTCAATAATTCTTATTAACTGTATTCTTCTTGCTGCATCCATCCGCACACCCCTTTTCGTCCAACTTATTCTTGCCGTTTTTTTATGTTTTCAGTATAATATTTTATATATAAAGAAATACATCTTGTAAATGAAGATTTAGATACGTGTATTTCTCTGTTTTTGAGAAATGAGGAAAACTTTATGGGTAAACAATCAATAAGAGAAAATAAAAATATCTATCAGCTGTGCCGTGAAGCTCAAGGACTTACCCGCGAAAAAGCAAGTGAAGGTATGGTTGGCGTTTCTGCATCAAGAATTGAAAAAATTGAATATGAGCTTCAGGAACCAACCCCTTATGATATCATTCAGATGGCTGACTGCTATAAACGACCTGAGCTTTGTAATTACTACTGTTCCCACAAATGTACAATCGGCGACCGCTATGTTCCGGAAATTGAAATATCCGAATTATCCAATATCATTTTGGAAACAATCGCAAGTTTAAACGAAATTAATCCTTTAACAACCCGCCTTATTCAAATCGCAAGAGACGGAAAAATCACAGATGACGAGATTAAAGACTTCGCTTTCATCAGCAAAAAACTTGATGAAGTCTCTTTGGCTATCGATTCATTAAACCTGTGGGTTGATAAAACTGCCAGCGAAAACAACCTTAATATAGAACTTTTAAATACCGAAAAAGAAAAACTAAAATAGATGAAAGGGAAGTAATTTACGAAACACTATAAACTACTTCCCTTAATTCATGGCAGCTCATCATATATGTCTATTAATAACCCTGCAACTGCCTAAGTATTTCTTCCACTTTTTGGAGTGCTTCTGCAACCTGTCGGGAAGCCTGCTTAATTTTATCCTGAACCATCCAATCAACAACAAAGCCATCAAAAAACCAGTCTGCAAAAGAAAGGAAATCCCCTGTCTCAATATCCAAGTGATATGCAAGGTTCACATCATTGAGTTCTTGACTAAAATTTTTCAAATCATATTTTGCCTGTTCTATATTTTCTTTTGCACAATCCATTTTAGAATGTTTAGCCATGGTCGAAATAAATCCACCGCCAAACATATCCCAAATCCCCCAGTTTTTTGCACTATTTAAGTTATCCTGTGCCTCTCTGAGACTTCTCAATGCCCTGTTGCCTGCATTGATTGCTTCCCTTTTCTCTTTTTCCGGATTATATATCATAATATCCTCCTATGAAATTACAATATCGATTATTTTCCAAATGTATTGCTGTCTCTTGCTGCTGCTTTCGCGCTCATCGTATTTGTCGATTCAAATAATGAGCCTGTCGGTGCTACCGGACTCATTAAAACACGTCCTGTGCCACGAAATACATTAACAAGACCTTCTCCGCTGACTGCAGAGCCTACCAACGTTTTTGTTGTTTTTTCCACAGTAAACTCAAGATTTGATGACCAGCATACAGCAAGATTTCCATCAATTTTTAATTCATCATTTTCCAGCTCAATCTCAATAAGTTCCTCCTCCGGAGTATTGCTTTCGAGTGCAACAATCCCCCGGCCTTGCAAACTCATATTAAAGAAACCTTCCCCACCTAAAACTGCTGAGGATATATTTTTTCTGGCAATAATATTTCTCTTTACGTTCGCATCACAGGCAAGAAACATGCCATCCTCAATAGTCATTCCAGCAGTTCCCCACTTTGATACATCCTGAAGAATAATATATTTATATGTGGGCTCTAGTATAACTCACTTTAATTGACAATCTGTTTGAATGTACTTTACTGTTATGGT
>CABUBX010000195.1 GCA_902489925.1 uncultured Lachnospiraceae bacterium
TAGCATAAAAAAGCTAATTTGAAACAGACTTCTAATTTGCGTGGATTATACTAGTGCAAGTAGTTGTCTCAACGGATTGTAAGAACGCCAAACACCTATCCCTATAAGTATAAAGCACAATATAATACAAACAATCAGCAAGCCCACAGACAAGACTACAATTTTTTGAATCGCCGCATTTAAGGCCGAAGCAGGCTCAACAGCTGTATATGCAATCGGTATCTGCCTGCTCTGTCTGTACGCAATTAAATTTTCTCCAAAAATCTGATATCCCTGATTATTATTAAAAAACGCTGTGCCCACCTTCGGAAGTTCTGTCCATTTCCCATTCACAGCAATTTTATTTGTTTTCAAATCAACGACTGACAAAACGCTTTCATTTCCTATCTGTACATCAGAATCGACTGATAAATTGGCAAACATATTTTTTCTAAGTTTAATGATGAATGTGCTTCTTACGCCTTCCTCCCGCCATGTCACAGGATATGTCTGGACAAAACACAATTCACCTGCACCGGTACATTCTATTTTTCCTCCGGTATACTGCTCGCCATTAAAATATTTTTCCCAAAAATTAAGATTTTCTCCAAAAATCTTATCTTCCTGTCCGTTCTTTCCTACATATATTCCGTCACCGGAATTAAAATAAATCACAATATCTTCAATAAATTCGTCGCTCACACATTCTATATTAATCTGTTTGCCAAGCTTATTCATTGCATTTGTTACCTGAGTACCTGACGGATTATTGATAATATAATTAAAGTTTTCATTCTGAATCAAAGAATAACAAACCTTATTTGCCCGTTTAATTTGATTTTCCATAGATGTATAAACCGCCTGCACTTCGTTTTCCAATCTTTTCCGGGCATTTTTTTCTTCCGAAGAAATCAGCTGACGTGTCAGTGCGTAAAACGCCAAAGATAATGCGGTAAATAAAAGGAGACAAATTATTAAGTAAAACGCAATCACTTTTATAACAGCTGCCTTCTCTGATTTATTAATCTTTTTCATATTTGTCCCCTCTTTCCGTCGATTATCTTTAGCATTAAAATTAATTATAAATTGATTTCTTTGCGGCTACAGCTTGCTTCTCCCACACTGTACGGCATTTTCAGTTTTACGGTTCCGTCACCCGCAATAAAATATTCTTTAGAAATGCTCATGACTGTCTTATTGGATTCCGAAGATGACCTTTTTTCAAAAATCCTTCTCTCCGTCGGATATAAGGCCGTATCAGCCTCTATCATATAATAAATACCTGCATTCGCCTCATTAAATCCGTGATGAGCCACCTGAACAATATCCGCTTTTAAATACTTCCCATATCTTGCCGTCATTTCAGAGCATGCAAGATAATTCGCATCTCCCAAAAAAATCACCTTACTACCTTTGACTTCCATCAAAAGCACTGTCGATGAATCATTATAACATTCCAATGAATGTGAACACAAGTCCTCATGTGTTGACAATACCGTAAATTTCAGGCTGTCCACACAAAATCTCTGCCCTGTATGCAAATAAATTTTGTTAAACTCATCATGCCCATCCATCATCTCCCAGAACTGGCACATCGTCACCTTATCATCGGCCTTCCATCGCTCTGCCCCCACGACAGTCACTGACGGAAAGTTATAGTAAACATTTTGGATTTTTACATCTTCAAAGCCTGCTTCAACAAAATCCATAAACTTGACAATGTGGTCCTGATGTCCATGAGATAAAAACCACCCCGAAATCACAATATCCTGCCCTTCTTCCGTATGCTTACGCAAAAAATCATGAAGTCTTATATGGTCATTCTCAGAAAACATATGCGCACTGTCAACGATGAAAAATGTGTTATCACTGCATTTTACAATATAACACATACCACAGTCAATTTTTCTGTAGTCCAATTCAAATTGATAAAGAGCCGTCTCACCGCAGCCGCCGTCTGAAAGCAAGCGTTCATATTTCACCGCATTTTCATCAATGATAATACGGATTTCCCCGTTATGTCCTGTATAATATACATGGATTTCTGTATTGTCATAAAAAAATGTGTAAAAGTAATTATCTCTTATTTCCAGAGTATCATAAGGTTCCCCATAAACCTGAACTGCCTGACTAATATAAGTATCAAATAAGGCTTTTGAAGCGTCTTCTATAAGATATATTGTACACTTTGGGCTGTTGCAAAATTCTTTAATGTGATTACAGCTTTTGCAATTTAATAAAAAATCCGCTGCCTTCATCATCCCTTATCGGCACCTCCCATCGCAAAGCCTTTCGACATGAATTTCTGTGCGAACATATATAAAACAACGCAAGGCATCATGTAAATGACCGAATAAGCTGCCAAACGCCCATATTCAATCATACCGCCATCCTGAAAATATTGGTAAATTCTTACGGCTGCCGGATATTTTGTCGATGACTGCAGTAAAATAAACGGCGTGAAGAAATTGCCCCACACACCTGTAAAAACATAAATCAATACTGTAAAAATACCCGGTTTCATTAATGGCATAATAACCCTTCTCAAGACAGCCGAAGCACCCGCACCGTCAACCTTCGCAGCCTCCTCCAGTGTTACCGGAACAGAATCCATAAAATTCTTTGTCATCCATATACCGTACGGAAGATTTGTCGCTGCCATAAAAAGGGCGATGCTCACAAGATTATCCTGCATATTTAATGTGATAAACATTTTAAACACCGGTACTAATATGGCATTAATCGGCAGAGATGTCATAAACAAAATAATATATAAAAATTTTGCTTTTCCTCTAAGTTTATATCTGGACAGCGGATAGGCAGCCAGCATAGAAACAATCACCGTAACAACCGATGTCAAAATAGACATGTAAAAACTATTTGCAAATCCCCGTAAGTTAACCTGTTGTGCTAGTTAATATAAAAAACTTCAACAAAATATGCTATCCTATAGTTGTAAACCACT
>CABUBX010000196.1 GCA_902489925.1 uncultured Lachnospiraceae bacterium
CCGCTTTTTTTGATTTCATCTTTGAAAATGCCATCGCCGACGGCATTTTCCCCAAATCTTCCGGCAATCTTGAAACAATACCGCCCTCCTCATCGGAAGTTATAAAAGGGGCAATTCCCGTCTCACTTTGAATATAGTTTTTTATCTCCTCACACAGCCTTTCAAGCTGACCTCGACTGAGCTGGTTTTCTCTAAATAAAATCACGTTGCCAACCTTGACATCCCTGACAAGCTGCAAAAAAGATGTATTCATTTCACCGTCAGGAAACCCGGTCACAAGCATCTGACCTATTTTTTCCTCAAGTGTCATCTTTTCCAATGCTACTTTCGCACAATACTCCATTATATACCTCCTGCAATGACTGTTACTGACTGATTTTTCCCATAATGACCGGATGTGCTGCGCCTGTCGCCGACGGCACATTATTGCATATGCCGCTGACGGCCTCATTGGCAAGCAGGGCAAAAGCTACCGCCTCCTTGGCATCACTGTTTAATCCCAAAGCCTCATTGTCGATAACCTCTGTTTCAATAAGCAGCCGTCTTAAATGTCCCATCAATGTTTGATTATAGCTTCCGCCCCCGCCGACAATGAGCCTGTCCGGCTTTTTCGGAAGGTAAGTATTTATAGAATAGGCAATTGTTTCCGCTGTATAAGCAGTCACTGTGGAAACAAGCTCACCGTCACCTACGCCCAGTTCTTCGGCCTTCTTTACAATTTTGTCAAAAAACGCTTCATTGTACCGCTCGCGGCCTGTCGTTTTAGGCGGCTTCACTGTCATATAAGGTTCCGTCAAAAGCCATTCCAAAAGCGGTTTGCTTACCGCATAACGTCCACTGACAGCGCCGCCTTCATCATATTTCATCTTTCCGCCGGAATACTTGCATATAGCTCTGTCAATCAACACATTGCCCGGTCCTGTATCAAAGGCAAGCACATCCTCCATGCCGCCGTCTTTTGGAATATAAGTAACATTACCGATGCCTCCGATATTTTGAAGTGCTATGTTTCGCGCCTTATCTTTATAGATTAAATACTCGGTATAGGGCACAAGCGGTGCCCCGTATCCTCCGGCAGCCATATCACGCACCCGAAAATCAGATACTGCAATCGTTTTTAATGCTTCGCAAATTGGAGAAACATCACCAATCTGATAGGTTGCCGACACCGGATGCCCCAAATATGCTGCAGCCTCCGGCTGGTGAAAAACAGTCTGCCCATGACAGCCAACCAAGTCAATTTCTTCTGTCGAAACACCGGCACGCGCACAAAGCTCAAGACAGGCATCAGCATAAAGCTGTCCAAGCAATCCGTTCAACAGGCATAATTCACGGCTTCCGCCAAAATCCCCTTCTGTCAGCTTCAAAATCTGTGCCCTTACAGCGGGCTCAAATGGTATACTTATATAGGCTTTAAGGCAGACTTTTGTGTCTGCCCCATTTCCCCGGATATGTACAAGTGCAGCATCAATACCGTCGGCGCTTGTGCCGCTCATCAGTCCTATGACCAATCTATCTTTTTTCTGAATCACATCAATTAAACTCAACCTTTAACGCCTCCAAGTGCAATGCCTTCAACGAACTCCTTCTGAAGACAGCAATATAAAATAAACGGAAATATAAATGTTATTGTCGCACCGGCCATAATCAAACCGTAGTTCTTCTCAAGTGTTGTATCTAAAAGAGACATCGACACAACAAGTGTATACATTGAGCTCTTTGTGGCACTAACCAAAGGCCAGATAAAGGAATTCCATGTTGAAACAAATGTAAAGATTGTGAGCGATACCGTCGCCGGCTTTACAAGCGGCATAACAACTCTCAAAAAAATGTAAAATTCTGAACAGCCGTCAATCTGCGCCGCTTCCACAAGTTCATCCGGAACACTTTTTATGAAAGAGCGCATCATCATTACTCCGAATGCACCCGCCATAGGAATAACAAGCGCCTGATAAGTATTGAGCCATCCAAGCTCTCTCATAATAATGAACAGCGGAATCAGTGTTACCTGTCCCGGAATCATCATTGTCGCAATATAAATCTTATAAACAAATTCCTTGCCCGGCACCGGTTTTTTCTCAAAACCATACCCTGCCATCGCTGACACAAGACACGTCCAGAGACAGGCAAGAATAACAACAACAATACTGTTAAAAAGTGAACGTGCGTAATCACCTCTAAAGAGCACTGTCCTATAGTTTAAAAAATCGAAGCTGATATCTTTCAAATGAAAATACGGTGAATAAGACTGTGTCAGTGACATTAAAAACATATAGATAAGCGGCGCAATACAAAGGATTGCAAAAAATGTCACTAAAATAATACCAATGATTGTAGGCACACCGCCTTTTTTTCTTGCATCCATCTATCTTGCCACCTCCTTTTCCTTAAAAAAGATATCTTGAATCAGATGAATTATTAAAATAAATATAAGCAAAATGACTGCAACCGCACTTGCATAACCCATCTTACTATTTCCGAAAGCATATTGATAAATCAAGTATGCCAGCGTCAGTGTCGACGTACCCGGTCCTCCGGTTGTCATCTGGAAAATAATATCAAAAGTCTGGAATGACCAGATAATACTCAACGTTATAACCATATAAGTAATTGGCTTCACACTCGGTACAGTAATATACCAAAATCTTTTCATTGTCGTTGCACCATCAACAATCGCCGCCTCATGTTGGTCTCTTGACACTCCCATGATACCCGCATAATAAATGATTAAAAAATATCCGACACTTTTCCATATCGAAACAATGGAAATACAGATAAACGCTAAATTTTTATCACCCAGCCAGTTTAATCCCATACCTCCGAGAAATTCCACCATACCGTTTAATATACCGTCTGATTTAAAAATGATTTTCCATACGGCAGAGGCTGCGATTGC
>CABUBX010000197.1 GCA_902489925.1 uncultured Lachnospiraceae bacterium
CGGTAAAGGCGGATAAAGAAAAAAAGCCTAAATATGTATTCTTATTTGTCGGGGATGGCATGAGTTATCCTCAGATTCAGCTTACGAATTATTTTGTTAGTGCGAATGAATCTAAAAAAGACGGAAAACAAATTAATGTGGAAGGCGAAAATAAGAATATTTTAGAAAGTAAAAATCAACTGACAATGATGGAATTTCCTGTTGCAGGTTCAGCTCAGACCTACGACAGCACATCTTTTGCACCGGATTCAGCTTCAACGGCAACATCATTGGCAACAGGTTATAAAACATGGAGCGGAAGCATCAATGTAAGCTTGGATTTTTCTGAAAAATATGAAACAATTGCAGAAAAATTAAAGGAACAAAAGGATTATAAGATCGGGATTGTGTCAAGTGTTAATATCAATCATGCGACACCGGCAGCTTTTTATGCACATCAGCCTTCAAGAAACAGCTATTATGAAATAGGTCTTGAAATGATAGAAAGTGATTTTGATTATTTTGCAGGCGGAGCTCTTTTAAGTCCGAAAGGAAAAGATGAAACCGAGCAGGATTTATATGAAATTGCGGAAAAAGAAGGATATCGTGTTGTTAAAACACAGGCTGAAGCAGAAAAGCTGACGGAAAAAGACGGAAAAGCAATTGTTATTGATGAGCATTTGGCTGACAGTGATGCAATGGCTTATGATATGGATTTGGAAGATGGTCAGTGGGCTTTGGCTGATTATGTTGAAAAAGGCATAGAAATGCTTGACAATGAAAAAGGGTTTTTCATGATGGTTGAAGGCGGTAAAATTGACTGGGCCTGTCATGCAAATGATGCAGCTGCAACAATCTCAGATACAATTGCCTTGGATAAAGCGGTAGAAAAAGCAGTTGATTTTTATGAACAGCATCCGGACGAAACATTGATTATTGTCACAGGTGATCATGAAACGGGTGGATTAACTATCGGATATGCAGGAACAGATTATGATACATTTTTGACAAATTTCAATAACCAGAAAATTTCTTACGCAAAATTTGATTCGGATTATGTGACAAAGTACAAGGAAAATAAAACAGATTTTGCTGATGTTATGAAAGATGTGACAGAATTGTTTGGCCTTAAAGCTCCGGAAGATGCAAAGGAGCAGTCTCAAAAGAAGGATAGCGCCGATAAACATCCTGAATCAGAGGATGACGGTTCCCTTGTGATGACTCAGTATGAGTATGAACGCTTAAAAGAGGCCTATCAGACAACGATGACAAGAACCGGTGAGGAAGAAGAATTTGCACAGGATGAATATGTGAAGTATGGAAGCTATGAGCCGCTGACCGTGACAATTACACATATTTTAAACAATAAGAGCGGTGTAAATTTTGGCTCCTATGCACATACAGGGCTTCCTGTGGAGGTACTTGTACAGGGTGTCGGTGCAAATGAATTTGACGGGTATTACGACAATACAGACATTTATAAGAAGTTAGCAAAATTGACAGAAGTGAAGTAGAAATATGATTAAAGGAAGCGGTTTTTTTAGTAAGCATATGATAACGCTCCGCATGATTCTTATAGGTATCTTATTGACAGGCATTCTCATAGCTATTCCTACAGGCTATGAGGATGCCTTGATTTATCAGGGAATGGAGCGAACTGTTGGCGAGGTCAGGCAAGTTGATAATTCTAAAATTAAAAGCTCGGGTCTGATACAATCGGGAGAGCAGACATGCATATTGGAGGTTATCAGAGGTAAATTCAAGGGGCATAAAATTGAAGGTGTGAATTTTTTGAGTGGTTCCTTGGAAAAGGATAAAATATATAAAGTCGGAGATCGGGCAATGATTACAATAAGCTGCCGGGGAGACGAGATAACATCGGTCGTCATGTCTGATCATTATCGACTGGACAAAGAAGTGCTATTGCTGCTTGTGTTTGCAGGATTGCTCATAATAGTTGCAGGGAAGAATGGATTGCTTGCAATTTTTTCTTTTGTGATTACTGTGCTGACAATATGGAAAATTTTAGTTCCGGCTTATTTAAAAGGTTATTCTCCAATTTGGACGGGAATTTTGATCACTATATTTTTGACCGTAGTTATTATATTTTTTGTATATGGCTTTGATCGCCGAACATGTACGGCTTCGTTTGGTTCATTGCTCGGAATTTTGACCACATGTATTCTCGGAATGATTTTTACAGATTTATTTAAAATTAATGGTGCGGTTATGCCGGATTCGGAATCGCTTTTGTACAGTGGTTTTCAGCACTTGGATTTGACACAAATTTTTATGAGCAGTATTTTTATCGGAGCCTCCGGTGCTATGATGGATTTGTCGGTGGATATTACATCGGCTGTACACGAGGTTATTGAAAAAAGACCGGAGCTTACATGGTGGGAAGCTGCAAAATCGGGTATGAACGTCGGACGTGCCGCAATGGGCACAATGACAACAACACTTTTGCTGGCTTATTCAGGAAGCTGTATTACATTAATTATGGTTTTTATGGCGCAGGGAACACCGATTACGCATATTTTAAATTATAAGTATGTTGCGGCAGAGTTGCTTGATACAGTTGTTGGAAGCTTTGGATTGGTAACTGTAGCGCCATTTACGGCATTGGTATCAGGCCTTCTTCTGACGAAAAGAAAATAGTGATATTTAAAATTAAGAGAGAATTTATTAGATGAAACGTTAGAGGTGTCAGAAATTGACATCTCTTTTTTATTATTCTTTAAAAGAGTCGTATTAGGTGTTTGTAAAAAGTGACACCTTAATGCCTGAAAGGTTACATTTCTGTTCGAAATCTTGAAATGCCTGAAAATTTAATATATAATGTTAAATGACTAACTGTAACAAAGAAGAATTATAAGATGAAGAGGTGTTACTGATGAAGATATGCTATAACAAACT
>CABUBX010000198.1 GCA_902489925.1 uncultured Lachnospiraceae bacterium
ATTTGGCTTCATACATTCGGCCGTAGTAGGTGCGAATGTAACGGTGGGATGTGTTTAGTGAACAATTTAAAATTTTTTTATCCGGATGATTTATGGCAGCACGAAGACTCGGAATCATTAATTCGGGTGATGTTGTAAAAATAATATCACATTTTCGCTCAATAGCATCTTCGATAAGCTGCTCAGTGTCTTTGGTGTCAGCATCTTCAATACAGTAGGTTTGAATACTATCTTTAAAATGCTGTTCTAAATGGGTGCGGCCAAGTTCATGACTGTATGTCCATGCTGACGTTTCAGCTGTTTTGGCATGGATAAAGGCAACTTTTAAGTGGCCTGCTGTCAGGCTTTTAAACTTCCTGAGAAGAATATTTTGATGCTTAGTATTTGGCTGCAATATAAGTGCAATTGAGTTTTCTTCAGAAATCATCAAAAATTCGTTCCAGATTTTTGAGAGATTTTTTCCGAGCGTATGCGCAGGTGTTTCCAAAAGATTGTCATAGCCGTAAATCGTAATATATGCAAGCATGGCATCTGCAGTTGTGATTGAAAGCTTTGCGCCGCCTTTGGATAGATATTCCTTTTCAAAATGAAGGTAATTCGAGCGAAAAAGCCGTTGGGTATCAACATCCCAGAGAGTGCTTTTTTGTGGATTAACAAATTCTAAAAAACGGGAAAAGCTTCCGGGCTTGCTAAACCACAGGTAATTAATTTTTGTGATTTCATAAAAGTCAAGAAATTCATAGTATATAATATCCTCCCGTTCATTAGTTTTTTTGGGGATGAGGCGTGTAACATTACCGTATACGCTGACGTTTTTAAGATATTTTGAAACACTGACACGTTTATTGCCTTCAACAATATAGAATTTATTCATGTATTCATAAGCTTTTACAGGTTCTCTTTGACCTTCGGAAAGAAGGTCATTGCTGAGTTTAATCCATTTGTCTGCAAATTCCGATTCGTCATCGACAATAGGCATAAAATTACTGGCGAAAGAAACTGTACGTGCATAAGTGCTTGTTCCAACAATCAAATCAAGAGGAATATCCACAAGTCCGAGTTCGACACGGCTTACAATAGAAACATTTTCCAAAATATCGTCTAAAACAGGAAGAAAAGGCGTTTCGCCGTGGGAAATATGGGTATAGTAATTTAATAGTCCATCGTTAAGTGCTTTGTAATAATCGCTTTCTGCCATAAGAAACCTCCGAAAGATATATTTACACGTAGAAATTGTAAGTGTATACAATAAGTTTGATATTATTTTATCATAGTAGGATATAAATGGCAATGTTATCCAGGGTGTGCCCCTAAATAAGTATTAAAAAACATCAAAAATATTAAAAATAAAAGGACATTTTAGTGGAAATGATGTATAATGGACAAAAAGGCGTCAGCCGGGATTTTAGAAAGCATTTTGGCGGCGTATGACAGTCCGTCATCTTTCTTAAAAAATTTAATTATGAAATAAAAGCGGAGAGGGGACCGCAAACAGCAGAGTTTAGCTTTAAAGGAGAAGATAACAATGGAAAAGAAAAAGTATGTAATGGCCCTTGACCAGGGAACAACAAGCTCAAGATGTATTTTATTTGACAGGCAGGGACATATATGCAGTGTCAGTCAGAGGGAGTTTCCTCAGATTTACCCTCAGCCGGGATGGGTTGAACATGACCCGGAGGTAATATGGGAGACACAGTATGACGTGATGCAGGGGGCCATGAATAAGCTTGGTGTGACTTCTGAGGATATTGCGGCAATCGGTATTACAAATCAGCGTGAGACGACAGTTGTATGGAACCGTTATACAGGCGAGCCGATTTACAATGCCATTGTTTGGCAGTGCCGGAGAACAGCACCGGTTATTGAGTCGCTTAAAGAGCACGGTATGGGTGATTACATTCGGGAAAAGACAGGGCTTGTGCCGGATGCTTATTTTTCAGGAACGAAGATTAAATGGATTCTTGACCATGTTGAGGGTGCAAGGCAACAGGCGGTCAGAGGCGAATTATTGTTTGGAACGATTGATACATGGCTTATATGGAAATTGACCGGAGGGCGTGTTCATGTGACAGATTATACAAATGCTTCAAGAACAATGCTCTTTGATATTCATACATTGCAGTGGGATAAAAAGTTGTTAAGTTTACTTGACATACCGATGGAGATGCTGCCGAAGGTGAAGCCTTCAAGCTGCATTTACGGCTATACGGCAGAAAGTGTGACAAAAACACCGATTCCGATTTCTGGTGCTGCGGGAGATCAGCAGGCGGCGCTTTTTGGACAGTGCTGTTTTGAACCGGGAGAGGCTAAGAATACATACGGCACAGGCTGCTTTATGCTGATGAATACAGGACATGAGGCAGTCGTATCGAAAAATGGTCTGATTACAACGATTGCAGCAAGTGCGGACGATAAGGTGACTTACGCACTTGAGGGCAGTGTGTTTATTGCCGGTGCGGCAATTCAGTGGCTTCGTGACGAGCTTAAAATTATAGAGCGGGCTTCGGATACAGAGGCAATCAGTGAATCTGTAGACGATACAGAGGGCGGCTATGTTGTGCCTGCCTTTACAGGGCTTGGTGCGCCTTACTGGGACCAGTATGCGAGAGGCGCGATTGTGGGATTAACAAGGGGCTTTAATTATAAGCATCTTGTGCGTGCCACAGTAGAATCCTTGGCTTATCAGGTGCATGATATTTTGAAAGCGATGGAAAGCGATGCGGGTGTAAAGATGGAAGCCCTTCGTGTAGACGGTGGTGCTTCTGCGAATAGTTTTCTTTTGAAATTTCAGGCAGATATTTTGAATACAAAGGTGCTGCGGCCGAAATGTATTGAGACAACGGCGCTCGGTGCAGCGT
>CABUBX010000199.1 GCA_902489925.1 uncultured Lachnospiraceae bacterium
ACCATAACAGTAAAGTACATTCAAACAGATTGTCAATTAAAGTGAGTTATACTAGTTGATGATGAACCGATTGTTCTAAAAGGCATTCAGTCCGTATTTCATTTGGAGGATTTCGGTTTTACACTCATCAAAGCATATACAAATCCATTAACAGCTCTGCAGGAATTGACAGAGACCTGTCCCGATTTAATTATTACTGATGTCAAAATGCCCCAGATGGACGGGCTTGAATTTTCCGCACAGGCAAAGAAAATCTCTCCTGATGCACAGATTGTTATCCTTTCGGGACATGACAACTTTTCCTATGCTCAAGCTGCACTGCGCCTTGGCGCCAGTGATTATCTGCTCAAACCAATCAAGAAAAAAGATTTTGAAAAAATGCTCAACACTGCCAGACAGCAGCTTATTGAGCACAACAGCAGAAAAGCTCAAAAACAACAGCTTGCCGAAGCAACAAAACTCAACTATTCTATCCTTAGAAACCGTTTTTTCGAAAAGCTTTTACAGCGCGGCAATCTTGAAGACCATGAGCTTCACACGCTTTATACCCAGCTCGGTTTTGTTTTTGAACATTCCTCTTTTGTTCTCTTAAAATTTGTCCTTTGGGAAATCGATGCCCCTTTGGATTATATGTCACAACTTGAGCGCATCATTATAGAGCTTTCGCATATCATTGGAGAAATGGCGCTTGTTGAAGAATTTTATACAGACGAATATCTTTACCTTTTCGTCTATGACTTTAAAAATGTTATCTTTGCCGATGATGAGCTGCACCAAAAGGTTCAGTCCTACATTGACAGCAAGGCCAAAGAGGGGATACGTCTCCTGTATGGTATAAGTGATATTTACAAAGGTATTTCCAACAATATTTTAAAGGCCGCCACCGAATGTGATGAAATCATTCTGACAAACGGCCGCAGTCACAGCGGAAACAAATCCGCGCTGGACGGCCTGTATACACAGCACTCGGATTTACATATACCGACTTCCGACATCGAAGCACTTTTTTCTGCTATTTCTGCCTGTGATACAGATTGGATTGAAAATACCGTTTCCGAAATTTATCATACGCCGGCCATCACCTTGTACCGTGACTTTGGATTGAGCATTACCTTGCTCATCCTCATTAAAATGTGCCATGTTCAGAATAAATATATCCAGTCTGTTCCAAATCAAAAGCCGTCCATTATGCCGGAAATGATTAACATCAACTATCTTTCCGGACACCTTGGCAATACTCAGGCGATGCAGACCTTTATTCTGGAAAATGCCATGAAGCTTACTGAGCTTGTTAAAAAGCAGGAAATCAATGTACCATCCAAAATCATGCTGTCAGCCATCCGCTATATTGATGCCCACTATACGGAAAATATCAATCTTTCTCATGTGGCAAATCAGATATATATCAGTAAAAGTTATCTTTGCGACTTGTTTAAAAAAGAAATGAATATTACTTTTATTGACTATGTGACAAATCTGCGTATCGAAAAAGCGAAATATCTTTTAAGCCACAGCGATATGAAAATGTATGAAATTTCCGAATCTGTCGGCTACAACGATTATGCTTACTTTTCACAAATATTTAAACGCTATACAGGTACAACACTTTCCAATTACCGTAAGCAGCATTAAAAAATCGGACAAAAATACCCGATATCCCAACACTTTAGGACACCGGGTATTTTTTATGCCGACATTGTCTGCAGCTTATAAAATTCACCTTTTTTTGCCATTAGTTCTTCATAAGTTCCCATCTCCACAGCTTGGCCGCCGCTGACAACAACAATTTTGTCCGCATTTTTAATAGTTGACAGCCTGTGTGCCACAATCAGGGTTGTACGCCCCTTCGCCAATGTTTCCATTGATTTTTGTATTTTCCCTTCAGATATCGGGTCGAGCGCGGACGTCGCCTCATCAAGAATAATGATTTCCGGATTTCTTATCAGTGCGCGCGCAATTGATATTCTCTGCCGCTGTCCGCCGGATAAATTGCTGCCGTGTTCATTAATCATTGTTTCCGTACCCTCCGGCATCTTTTCAATCATTTCTGATAAATTGGACGCACGAATACTTTCTGACAGCGCCTCATCGGAAATATGGTTAAGTCCATAGCATATATTATCTCTGATTGTTCCTGTAAAAAGAATAGTATTTTGAGGCACAACCGAAATATGCTCACGGTAGCTTCTTAGGTCGATGGACTCCATATCATGTCCGTCAAGAAAAATCTTTCCGCCCGTCGGCTTTAAAAATCCAATAAGCAAGTTTAAAATTGTTGTCTTTCCTGCACCGGAACCGCCGACAAAGGCAACCGTCTCGCCCTTTTTAATGTGGAGACTAAACTTATCAAGCACTGTCTGTCCCTTAGCATATCCGAAGCTTACATCCTTAAACTCGATATCGCCCTGAACATCCTCAATCCTTTCTTTATCAAAATTGTCCTCGATGTCCGGTGCCAAAAGCACATCACCGACAGAACCTACAGATTCAAGTCCCTTTGTAATAATCGGCACCTGTGTCACGATGTTTGAAATCTGGCTGATAATGGATGTAAAATAGCTTTGATAGAGGACAACATCGCCGACACTGATATTTCCCTTAAATGCCATATATCCCGAAAATCCAAGACAGATGACCTGGAAAAGCTGAAAGACAACCCAGCTGATTGAGCCAAAGTAAGACTGAAATACATCAAGCTCATACCCTTTTTTTGCCACCCGCTTTAACTGCTTATCCATCTTTCCGATTTCCTTTTCTTCAAGGCCGTGCGCCTTTGTCACCGGAATCAGCTCAACCATCTCCATCACCTTTGCCGATGTTTCTTCCATTTCCAGGTCATCTGTCTTGGA
>CABUBX010000200.1 GCA_902489925.1 uncultured Lachnospiraceae bacterium
GAGATAAATCGCTTATTTTTTCTAAGCCACGTGTTACGATTAAAGAGCGATTAATGTATTTTATTTATAGTGGATATGATTACGAACTATGCTTAAGTATTAAGAAACAAGTTATGTTATTATTAACTCACATTAGAGTTTATAAAAATATATTTAAGGGGAAATTAAAGAAACTGATTAGTAATAATTTTGATAAGTGAAACAGAAATGGTAAAAATGGAAAAATAAGAATTGCCCTTAAGAAAGGAGTCAAAATGAAAATAGCAGTAGCAGGGACAGGATATGTAGGATTATCTATTGCAACATTATTATCTCAGAATCATGAGGTAATAGCAGTAGATATTGTACCTGAAAAAGTGGATTTAATTAATCATCGTAAGTCACCGATTCAGGATGAATATATTGAAAAATATTTAGCGGAAAAAGATTTAAATTTGGTTGCGACTTTAGATGCAGAAAAAGCTTACAGGGATGCAGATTTTGTAGTGATTGCGGCGCCGACAAATTATGATAGTAAGAAGAACTTTTTTGATACTTCTGCTGTAGAGACAGTGATTAAATTGGTTATCCAATATAATCCGGATGCTGTGATGGTAATCAAATCAACAATACCGGTTGGATTTACAGCCTCAGTTAGGGAAAAGTATCATTGTGATAATATTATTTTTAGCCCTGAGTTTTTAAGAGAATCAAAGGCATTGTATGATAATTTGTATCCAAGTCGTATTATTGTGGGCACAGATGTGGAAAATGCTCGCCTGGTAAAGGCGGCAAATACTTTTGCAGCTTTATTGCAGGAAGGTGCAATCAAAGAAGATATAGAGACTTTAATTATGGGATTTACTGAAGCAGAGGCTGTGAAGCTGTTTGCGAATACATATCTTGCATTACGAGTTTCATATTTTAATGAATTAGATACTTATGCCGAAATGAAAGGCTTGAACACACAGCAGATTATTGATGGTGTATGTCTTGATCCGCGTATAGGTACACATTATAATAATCCTTCATTTGGATATGGTGGCTATTGTTTGCCAAAAGACACAAAGCAGCTTTTGGCTAATTATGAAGATGTTCCTCAAAATATGATGTCGGCGATTGTAGAATCAAACCGTACAAGAAAAGATTTTGTAGCCGACAGGGTGTTAAAGATGGCCGGATACTATGATTACTTTAATCGAGGAGATTTTTCGGCAGCAGAGGAAAAAGAGTGTGTTGTCGGAGTTTATAGATTAACAATGAAATCAAATTCTGATAATTTCCGTCAAAGCAGTATCCAAGGTGTTATGAAGCGTATAAAAGCTAAGGGGGCTACAGTAATTGTGTATGAGCCGACCTTGGAAAATGGAAGCACGTTTTTTGGAAGTAAAGTTGTAAATAATTTAAAAGAATTTAAAGAAAAGAGCCAGGTAATTATAGCAAATCGTTTTGATGCTTGCTTGGAAGATGTACAAGATAAGGTATATTCTAGAGATATATTTAAAAGAGATTGAATAGAGAGGAGAACAATATTGAGCATATTTAAAGACAAAACATTATTAATCACCGGAGGTACAGGTTCCTTCGGTAACGCGGTTTTAAACCGTTTCCTTGATACAGACATCAAGGAAATTCGTATTTTCTCACGTGATGAGAAGAAGCAGGATGATATGCGCCATGAATATCAGGCGAAGTATCCTGAAGTCAGCAATAAAATTAAGTTTTACATAGGTGATGTCCGTGACATCCAGTCTGTTCGCAATGCCATGCACAACGTGGATTACATATTTCACGCAGCAGCCCTAAAGCAGGTGCCGTCCTGTGAGTTTTTCCCGATTGAGGCGGTAAAGACGAATGTCCTCGGTACGGAAAATGTTTTGACGGCAGCCATTGAGGCCGGTGTGAAGAAGATTATCTGCCTATCAACAGACAAGGCAGCTTACCCGGTCAATGCCATGGGAACAAGTAAGGCAATGATGGAAAAGGTCATTGTTGCAAAGTCAAGAACGGTTTCACCGGAGAAGACAAGCATCTGCTGTACACGTTACGGCAATGTACTTTGTTCAAGAGGCTCTGTTGTGCCGCTTTGGATTGAGCAGATGAAGGCAGGCAATCCGATTACCATTACCGAGCCGTCGATGACGCGCTTTGTGATGAGCCTTGAGGAAGCGGTCGAGCTTGTTGTGTTTGCCTTCCAAAATGCCGAGTCGGGCGATATTATGGTACAGAAGGCGCCGGCCTGTACGATTGAGGTGCTGGCGCAGGCTGTGAAAGAGCTTTTCCATTCTGAGGATGAGATTAAGGTCATTGGTATCCGTCACGGCGAGAAGATGTATGAAACGCTTCTTACAAATGAGGAATGTGCCAATGCCATTGACATGGGCAATTTCTACCGTGTGCCTTGCGATAAGCGTGATTTGAACTATGATAAGTACTTTAAAGATGGCGATGTTGAGCGTAATAAGCTGACAGAGTTTAATTCCAATAACACAGATTTGTGGACGGTTGAGCAGGTGAAGGCGAAGCTGATGGAGTTAAGCTATGTGAGGGATGAACTTGCCAAATGGGAGAGCCGGTAAGAAAATATAAAAATAATTGAATATTCGGCTATGGGCTTGTCAGGTTTCTTTTCCGGTGATATGATAAATGTACATTAGAGAATAAAAATCTGATGCATGATTTTCATTGCAGACAGGCATCGCAGATGTACAGTCCGGTGCTGGCTGCGCGGGTTCGGGAATTAAAGGAGACGGTCGAAAAGTGGCTTTTACAGGAACATGAAAACGTAGAATAAGCAGGAGAGCGTATCTTCCAGACATAGTGGCGGATACGCTTTTTA
>CABUBX010000201.1 GCA_902489925.1 uncultured Lachnospiraceae bacterium
ACCATAACAGTAAAGTACATTCAAACAGATTGTCAATTAAAGTGAGTTATACTAGTTCTATGATTAAGCACCTTTTATATGATTTGTCCCCATTAATCGTTGCCTTGTCGCGTGACCATCTGTTGCTGAACCACCAGATGTGCCAATACATATTCAATACATTGTTTTATAAGTTCAAATTCTAACAATGGTTCACCACCGTAGAATCCAATATATATTTTTTCGCTATCTACGGAATGTTCATATAAAAAATCAATAGCTTTTTTAGCCGTTTCCCATGACATATGTTTACTGGAATGTGTCCTTTGGCTTCTATTAGCATTTTCAGAGTAAATACAGTATTTACATCTAAAATTACAGCTTTGTGTAACTTGCAATGTTATTTTATTTATTTTTCGTTCAAGTAATATTGGAATATACCGTGTATATGGATGTTCAACCTTTTCAACAACTGATTTTTCGGCCCAATATCCGTTATCCATTAATTCTTGAATTTCCTTCGGCATTGTTAAGGAATCATCACCATTAAATACTGCTTGCAATATACTGTGCAACTTGTCTTTAAATTATTATATAATAACAAAAAAGAATACACAATGCACAAATATTACAAAAATATTGATGAAAAATTGTGGGAAAATTTAGGAAGTTATTTGAAGAAATGTGAGAAAAAATTAAGGTTAAATTGTTGTAATATAAATTAAAGAAGTGACAACCATTTGATGCGCTATATCATTGAAAAAATCAGAAAATTTTGATATGATAGATGAAAATGAAAAAAAGAAATGGAGAGCGATAGATATGTCAGTAAAAACTTTGCCTAAGCGCAGTGAGGTGCAGCTTGAAAATACATGGCGGATGGAGGATATTTATGCTTCAGATGCGGCATGGAAGGAGGAATATGAGACACTTTCAGCCGAGTATGGGAAGCTGTCTGAGTACAAGGGGCATCTCGGTGACAGCGCCGATACCTTGCTTTCTTATCTGAAGCTTCGTGATGAGCTTTTATTAAAGCTTGAACGTCTTTCAGTTTACGCCAATCAGAAATCCCATGAAGATTTAGGCAATGGTGTTTATCAGGATTTAGTGAATCAGGCGGCAGCCCTTGCCGTAAAGGTCGAAAGTGTTGTTTCTTTTGAGGGACCGGAGATTCTTCAGGTCGGCAGTGAGAAAATCAATCAATTTATTGACGGGGAAAAGGGGCTTGAAGTTTACAGACAGTCATTGAGCGATACGCTTCGTATGCAGCCACATACACTTTCTGAGGAAATGGAAGCGATGATTTCCGAGCTTGGCGATTATGCCGAGACACCGTCCAATATTTTTGCAATGTTTAATAATGCGGATATTAAGTTTCCGGCTGTCAAAGACGAGGAAGGCAATGATGTCGAGATTACGCACGGACGCTATGGTACCTTGCTTGAAAGTGAAGACAGAAGTGTTAGAAAAGAAGCGTTTATGGGACTTTATCATACTTATGAAAAGTACCGCAATACATTAGCGGCAGTTTATGCAGGCAATGTTAAAAAAGAGCTTTTTTATGCAAAGGCAAGAAAGTATGATTCACCGAGACAGATGCGTCTTGATGCCAATGCGGTTGATACAAAGGTTTATGACCAGCTCATTGAGACTGTCCATGAGTATCTTCCGGTTATGTATGAATATGTTGCCTTGAGAAAGAAGATGCTTGGCGTTGATGAGCTTCATATGTATGATGTTTATGCGCCGATTATTAAAGATACAAAGCTTTCATTTACATTTGATGAAGCGAAAAAGACAGTCCTTGAAGGTCTTGCACCTTTAGGGGAAGAATATCTTTCTATTTTAAAAGAGGGCTTTGACAATCGTTGGATTGATGTCTATGAAAATCAGGGCAAGCGAAGCGGGGCTTATTCATGGGGCGTTTACGGCGTACATCCATATGTGCTTTTAAACTATCAGGGAACATTGGACAACGTATTTACACTGGCTCATGAGATGGGACATTCCTTACACAGCTATTACTCCGATGCAAATCAGACCTATGTCAATGCAGGCTACTGCATTTTCGTCGCAGAAGTTGCTTCGACATGCAACGAAGTGATTCTTATGAATCATATGATTAACAACGCTAAAGATGACGCCGTAAAGGCAGCAATTTTAAATCATTATCTTGATACGTTTAAAGGAACACTTTTCAGACAGACGATGTTTGCCGAATTTGAGAAAATTACTTATGAGATGGCACAGCGCGGTGAGTCTTTGACAGCGGATGCGCTCTGCAAGGTTTACCATGACCTGAACGTGCTCTATTTTGGTTCGGATATGGTGATTGACAAGGAAATCGACATGGAATGGGCAAGAATCCCGCATTTTTATACACCATTTTATGTTTATCAGTATGCGACAGGTATTTCTGCGGCTTCGGCTTTTGCAAAGCAGATTCTTGAAAAGGGTGAGCCGGCTGTGGAAAATTACAAGAACAAGTTCTTAAAGGGCGGCTGCTCAAAATATCCGATTGATTTGCTTGCGGATGCCGGTGTGGACATGCGCACAAAAGAGCCTGTGGCTAATGCACTGGAAACATTTAAGTATGTTCTGTCACAATTAAAGGCAATTTTGGATAAATAATCTGTAAAAGTATTTAGTTAATATAAATAATTTTAATATAAGCTGAGGGATAATACATAGGCTGAAAATGTATTATCCCTTTTGATAAGTTTTAGAATGAAAATCGAAAAGAGGTTATAAAGCCTCTGCCGATTTTCTTTTTTTATAGGAAACAGCAGAAAAG
>CABUBX010000202.1 GCA_902489925.1 uncultured Lachnospiraceae bacterium
ATTCGCCAAAACTCGCTTCGCTCAAACACTGGCTCGGTGCCGTCACTAGCGCAGCCCTCCTTACGAAAGCGCAAGCTATCGTCACTGCAAAATTGTGACAGCCTCTGCCGCTAAACTTCAAAAGACAGGCGACATTGATATGTATAAGACGATAGACACTATGCTTTGCCCGATATATAAAAGACAATAGTTTCATATGTTATGTGACTGTTAGAGAAAAGTTTTCTGCACATATAAGGAGAATTGCGATATCGGTTGTCTTATACCCGTATATACAGGTGGAAGTATGCTGCTAGTCGTCTTAACGTATCCAGCCGCAAGGTCGGTATACAGTTTGCAGTGACGATAGCTTGCATTTTCGTTGCGAGGACTGCGCTAATGACACCACAAAGCGCTCTAGCGAAGCGAATTTGCGCGACTGGTGTCCATCAATGCGTGGGACAAGCAGAAAATGCAGCGTGTCACAAAAACTGTACACCGACCTCGTGGCGTATAAAGTAAGTGTTTTGCAGCATGCTTGCAACCCTCGATTTTAAATCCATGTAGCTGCAAACTGTGCCCCCAATACGGTCATAAGTCCGGAGACAACGATGGCGAGTCCGCTCATGGCGCCTTCGATTTCGCCAATTTCGATAGCCTTTGAGGTGCCGACGGCATGGGAGGCTGTGCCGATAGCAAGTCCTTTAGCGACCGGGTCTGTGATTTTGAAAATTCGGCAGACAGCCACGGCGACGGTACTTCCGAAAATGCCCGTAATAATAATTGAAGCCACGGTGACGGAGACAATACCGCCAAGCTCATTTGAAATTCCCATGCCGATAGCCGTTGTCACTGACTTTGGAAGCAGTGCAATATAAATTTCCGGAGAGAATTTAAAGAGTATACAAAAGGCAAAGATACATAGAATTGAGGCTGCGCAGCCGCAGGCAATACTTATGATGATGGTTACAAATCTTTTTTTAAGAATTTCAATTTGTCGGTAAAGCGGTACGGCATAACATATCGTTGCCGGCGTTAAAAGGATTGAAATCAAATCCGCGCCGCTTTCATAGGTTTCGTAATCAATATCCAATATAAGAAGCAAAGCGATAATAATTGCCGATGTCATAAGAATCGGATTTAAAAGGGAAAGCTTTAACTTTCTGCAGCTATAATGGGAAAACCAAAAGACAGCCAGTGTCAGTGTGAGACCGAAGTAGGATGATATTTGTAAAATTTCTGCCATATTATATGTTCTCCTTTTCTTTGTCAGCTTTGTCGGATGATTTTTTGTTTCGGCCAATCAGCATCTGTGCAATCATACCTGTCGCTGCCATGACAATGATTGTGGACAAAAGGCAGGTTACTAAGAGCCCTGCAAGGTTGTCTTTTAGGACGGACCATTTTGTCATAAGTTCTACGGCCGGCGGTACAAAAAGAACAGGCATAATTGTCAGAAAGAAATCAGCCGCTTTTTCTATCTGATTTAGCCGTATAATCTTTGTGCACAAGGCAATAAAAAGAATAATAAGACCGTAAATACTTGCAGGTATTGGCAGTGGTATTAGAAAATTAAGAATTTCGCCAATAAATGTAATGAGGGCGATAATTGCAAATTGAAATAAATAAGTCAAAACCGTTCACTCCTAATAAAAAATTATCGGTTTAAATGACCGATGTCAATATTATACGTTATTTTGAGCGTGAAGGGTGTACTTTTTTTGTACTTTTTATGAATAAGGATGGGAGGAATTAAATGTATTATTTTGATAATGCAGCAACAAGTTTTCCAAAACCCCGACAGGTCACAGAGGCATGTGTGAAAGCGATGGAGACCGCAGGAAATTCGGGGCGGGGCAGTCATGCGAGGGCTTTGACGGCGCTTGAAATTTTATATGAGGCAAGGCAGTCTGCATGCCGTCTGATTCACGGGGAAGATGCCCTTTCGATTTATTTTACGCAAAATGCAACAATGGCCTTAAATGAGGCGATTGCTCAGATTGAAGGGGAAATTGTGACAACGGCAATGGAACATAATTCAGTACTGCGTCCGTGTTATGCACGGGGAAATACGGTGTGTGTTCAGGCACCGGGCGGGGTATTGACAGCCGATGCGGTCATTGAAGCCATCAATGAAAATACGCGCGCTGTCGTTATGTGCCATGCATCCAATCTGACGGGCGAGATTTTTGATATTGCTGCTGTGGGCAGAGTGTGCAGACAGCGGGGCATTTTATTTATCGTTGATGCGGCGCAGACAGCAGGCTGCGTGCCAATCGATGTGCAGGAAATGCATATTGATATGCTGGCATTTTCAGGACATAAAGGTACTTTGGGACCTACAGGGACAGGGGTGCTTTATGTTCGTCCGGGCTGCTGCAAGCTTCACCCTTTTTTGCGCGGCGGTACAGGTTCTAAAAGTTATGATTTAATTCATCCTCAGACAGGACCGGATACACTCGAGGCCGGAACTCAAAATATTCATGGAATTGCCGGATTAAAAGCCGGTATTGATTATGTAATGGCAGCCGGTATTGAAAATATTCATGCACACGATATGGCGTTGGCGCAGCTTTTTATACGTGAGGTGTCAAAAATTGATGGGGCAGAAATTTACCGGGCAGATTGTCAGCGGACAGGGACGGTAGCTGTGAATTTTGGAGATATTGCTTCGGATGAGCTGTGCGCAGCACTCGGC
>CABUBX010000203.1 GCA_902489925.1 uncultured Lachnospiraceae bacterium
CAGCTTTCAGGCACATCCGAAAATACACTGTCCTGAGCCGCCGCATGGTCTGCGCGCACCCGAAGCATAGTCGCTGTCTTATATCTTGCACCGGCGCGCCCAATCCCAAGCCTCGCCGGTGTCTTGAGCTTCATCTCAAGAAAAGCTTCCTTATTTTTCGGATTCTCAACCAAATACTGCCGTTTTAAATCTGCTGCCGTAATGTCTTCCAAAACCTCATCGTCCCTGTTTATTAAAGCAGGCTTTTCATATTCGCTGTTTCCCGGCTTTTCTCCGGCAATTTCCCGGACAATCCTTTCGACGATTTCTTCCAGTGTTCTCACTTCCATAATGCTGCCTCCTTTATAAAAATACTGAAGCATCACCGGCGCGCGGTGTCAGATGCCCTCGCTCGTCGATAAATCCCATCTTCATAAGCCACTGCCAAAACGGCTCTATCGCCGTCAAATGATAGATTTCTCTTAAAGCGGCTGTTTCATGGTAGCCTGTCGTCTGATAATTCAGCATGACATCATCACCGTGGGGAATACCCATGAAATAATTACAGCCCGCCGCTGTCAAAAGTACAGATAAATCTTCAATCGTATTCTGGTCAGCCTTCATATGATTTGTGTAGCAGGCATCACAGCCCATGGAAATTCCGGTAAGCTTTCCCATAAAGTGGTCCTCCAAGCCGGCGCGGTTGACCTGACGGCCATCGTAAAGATATTCCGGGCCGATAAAGCCGACAACCGTATTAACAATAAACGGTGAAAAATGCTTTGCAAAGCCATAGCAGCGCGCCTCCATTGTCACCTGGTCGGTATCAAAATGAGCCTCCGAGGAAAGTTCTGAGCCCTGTCCGGTCTCAAAATACATGACATTCGGGCCTTCGGCTGTGCCCTGTCCCAGCGCCGTCTGCCGCGCCTCCTCAATCGTTTCCGCCGAGAATCCAAAGGCCTCATTGCCTTTTTGAGAACCGGCAATCGATTGAAAAATCAAATCGGTCGGCGCCCCAAGCTTCATCGCCTGCATCTGCGTTGTCACATGGGCAAGTACACAAATCTGTGTCGGAATCTCATATTTATGCTTGATTTCATCAAAACGCTTTAGGATGCGCGCAACACTTTCAGGGGAATCGTCCACCGGATTTAAGCCGATTAAGGCATCGCCTGCGCCGTAGCTTAAGCCTTCCAGCACAGATGCCATAATGCCGTCCGGCTCATCTGTCGGATGATTCGGCTGCAGGCGGCATGAAAGCGTCCCCGGCTTTCCGATGGTCGTATTGCAGTGCGCCGTCACCCGGATTTTTGAAGCTCCGTAAATCAAATCCATGTTCGACATCAGCTTACAGACGGCGGCAACCATCTCCGAAGTCAGTCCCCTTGAAATGCGGCGTATATCGGCGCCCGTTGTTTTTTCGTCTAGAATCCATTCACGAAACTCAGAGACTGTCCAATTTTTAATCTGCCTGTAAATCGGTTCATTGACATCATCCTGAATAATCCGTGTCACCTCGTCTGTCTCATAGGGCACGGCCGGATGATTGCGCAAATCTTCTAACGTCACATTAGAAAGCACAACCTTTGCGGCAACCCTCTCCTGTGCGGTCTCAGCCGCAAGATGCGCAAGCCTGTCACCGGATTTTTCTTCATTGGCCTTTGCCATCACTTCCTTCAGCGACTTAAATTCATAGACATGCCCAAACAACTTTGTTTTTAATATCATCGAATCAACCTCTCTTACTTTTACACTTACACTTTACAAAAGGATTTGAAAAACAAGTAAAATTTATTCATGAAATACGAGCGTTTTTACAACGATTGGCACAACCTGCCCAAAAACAGCCGGACGGCCGATATCAATATAGTCGCCACAGGTCAGCGAAATCCCGTCAAGACACAGGATTTTCGGATGATTTCCGGTCATTCTTTGCAGTGTCTGTCCGAGCACCTTTGCCATGTCGTTTTCGACAATGACAATGAGCAAATCCTCCTTTGTCCGTACTCTTAAAAAGCCCTCAAGCACCGCCCCGGCATAAACTTCGATTGAGGAAAAAGACGGAGACAAAAGTCCTGTCAGCCCAATCGCCGCCTTCTCCCCGTCAAACCAGCCAAGCTTTTTTTCAATTGCGCGAATTATTTTCCCCGCATGAACGGCGCCGTCCGCATCAAATTCCTCATCGCTTTCAATCTTTGCAACCGGAATATTTTTAAGAGGCAGGCAATTTTCATCTGCCGAAATTGTACTGCCGCTCAGTCTTGTCGTGTGGCTTCCCGCACCGACAACTGTCGCACGGATTTTTTCAACGCCCTCAAAAAGCCTGATTTTTTTATTTGAAGACATAAAGCCGGACTTTCTCAGGCTCATTGCAAGAAACAAACCGATATCCCCGTATTTATAAAAGTCTTCCGGTATTTTATCGCCGTAAATATATTCCGCGACACCGCCCGAAAAACTGACAGCTTCAATTTCAATCGGCGGTTTCATATTTTCAATGCAATTCAGACCGTGATTTGTCACCATCAGCGCATAGTCCTCATCTGCAGGAAAAAGCCCCGCGCCCATCTCCAAAATTCGGCCAAAAATATCCGTCAGCTTAAAAATTTCTTCCGCACACGGCTTCATTCCCTCAAAAAGGCTAAGTTTGTGCCGCCCAATCAGCGTCTTCACCTTTTTTGCGATATAAATAATTTT
>CABUBX010000204.1 GCA_902489925.1 uncultured Lachnospiraceae bacterium
GAATAAAAATAACACTGCGCAAAAAACCGCCATATTTATTTCTCAATTTTTCAGCAATAAACGCCGCAATACTCAATGATAAAATAACCTGTGCAGGCACAGTTACAATAACGTATTTTATTGTATTTACAAGTGCCGCATAAAATGTATCGTTCTTAAATACAGATATATAATTTTTAAGGCCGACAAATTTCGGTGAGGAATACATATTGAAATCTGTCAGGCTGAAATAAAATGTCATGAAAATCGCAGCCACACAAAATGTCATAATGATTAAAAATGACGGCAGTATATAGAGCATACCGTAAAAAGCCTGACGTTTTGTCCGTTTTGATGTTTTATGTTTTACTTTTCCACCCTTCATGCCAAACCTCCGTTTTGCTTTATAACAAAAGCTGCCGGCCAAACCTTATTTTTTCAATCCGGCCGGGCAGCCTAAAAATCACATTGCATACATCAAATAATCAATGCCTCATACTGTTCCATTGCATCATCAAGCACCTGCTGAGGTGTCATGTCGCCCATAAACATTGACTGAATATTTTTAAGTAAAAGGTCATATAAGGCATCCGAATTTTCAAATGCCGGCCAGTTATGGAAAATTTCTGCCTGCTCTGTGTACATCTTCTGAAATTTTTCGTTATCATAATATTTTGCATCTGTTGTAATCGGGCACATTGCATACATCTGCTCGTGGAAGGCATCCATAACAGGTGCGCTCAGCATGTACTTCATTGCTTTTGCCGCCAGTTCTTTATTCTCGCTGTTCGATGCAATTGCAAGAGAGTCGGATGCAATCCATGTTGCCATATTTCCGCTAGGTCCTACAAGTGACGGTGCGAAATCCCAGTTGATTCCGGCTTCTGTATTCTTCTTTGCTGCGCCTGTATCACCGACATACATTGCAAGCTTGCCTTCCTGAAATTTTGTCTTGATGTCATCTTCAGCCGTAATTGTTTCATCAAAAATACCTTCATCTAAGAAGCTCTTTAAAAATTCAAGTGTCTCAAGCCCCTGTGCATTATTAATTGCCGGTTTGCCCTCCGCATCGAGAAATTCACCGCCGGCCTGCCAGTAATATGGTAAGAAGCTTGTCATCAAAATACCCTTACCTGTGCCGCCCCAACTCTGAAGAAATGGCTGTACATCCGTTTTCTCTTTAATTTTCTTACATGCATCCATGAATGACTCCCATGTTGTCGGCACTTCTGTCACTCCGGCTTCATTTAACACATCCATGTTGCAGTATAAAATACTTGCATTTCCGACAAGCATTGGCGCAAGATATTGAGTTCCGTCAATTTTTCCCAAATCCCAGTAAATATACTTTTCTAATTCTTCCTCTGAAAAATAAGATTCCAATGGCTCAAGGGCACCTGAAACAGCTAAATCATAAGCCGTATCAATATAGAGCACATCCGGACCTGAACCTGATGTAAGACCTGTTGTTACTTTCTGTCCGTAGCCATCCCAAGGAAGAATTTCAACCTTTACAGTACAATTATTTTCTTTTTCGAATGCGTCAAACTGAGCATCCCAAAATTCCTGGTCTGTCACTTCCGCATCTGAAGAAGCATATGGAGGAATCCACACAGAAATCTCTCCGCCGTCTGCATTTGCATCCTTTGAACCGCCATTATCACCGGAAGCTTCCGGTGCACCGCCATTATTTCCGCAAGCTGCTAATGAACCTGCTACCATTGTCGTTCCAAGTAACATCGCTAACCATCTTTTTTTCATCATATAGACCTCCTATTTAACCTTCATTTTAACCGCTTCTTTTATTTTTCCTTTTGCCCCATCTAAAATGCGCTTTGTGTTTTCCATATCCGTTCCAAGGAGTAAATAAAGAATTGCTGTTTTTGCTTCTCCATCGGCTTTAGCTAAAGCCGCTCTTGCTGTTTCCCTGCTGCAGCCGACAGCCTGCATCACAATATTTTCTGAGCGAACTATCAGCTTTTCATTGGTTTGTCTGACATCCACCATAAGATTTTTATAAACCTTACCGATGCCAACCATACTTACCGTTGAAATCATATTCAAAATCATTTTCTCGGCAGTACCGGCCTTTAATCTTGTCGACCCCGACAACACCTCCGGTCCTGTCTCCACTTCAACGGCCACATCTGCATAGGCAGACACTTCCGAATTTGCATTGCATGCAATTGATGCCGTCTTTGCACCGACACCTTTTGCGAAAACCAAAGCCCCTATAACATAAGGTGTCCGTCCACTGGCTGTCAGTCCGATAACTGTGTCCTTTTCATTCACACGAATCGCCTGTAAGTCCTGTGCCCCAAAGTCTTTTCGGTCCTCCGCGCCCTCAACCGCTTTCACAAAAGCGCCTTCGCCGCCGGCAATCAGTCCGACAACACGTTCGCTGTCCACACCAAAGGTCGGCGGACATTCAACCGCATCCAGTACTCCGAGCCGTCCGCTTGTGCCGGCGCCGATATAAATAATCCGACCGTTATTTTCCAGACTTTCTGTTGTCATTTTAATAATTTTGCTCACCTGCGGGAGTACCTTGCGAACAGTCTCTACGACCTTACGGTCTTCATTGTTCATCACAGCAACGATTTCCTCAACAGTCATCTCATCAAGGTTCATCGTATCAGGATTGCGTTTTTCTGTTGTTAA
>CABUBX010000205.1 GCA_902489925.1 uncultured Lachnospiraceae bacterium
GGTCGTTTCCTTTATCTTACTCTATTGGCACCGCATAAGTAGAAAACCGCACATTAAATGACGTATCAAAATAATCAATCGCTTTTAAAAGCCCAATGATTCCCACCTGAAACAAATCCTCATATTCATAACCTCTTGAACCGAATCTTTTGACAATACTCCACACAAGGCCCGTATTCTTATCCACGAGACAATCTCTCGCCGCCTTATCTCCCTGTCTTGCCCGTTTTAACAGTTCGAGAACATCTTCCATAATCAGGCACCTCGGACACAATCCAACGTATTTTCATCATCTTCACAATTTTGTGTCTTACATCCGATAACCTTTTCCATAACAACCTTTGTTCCTTTTCCCGGTGTAGATTCAACACTCAACGAATCCATAAATGCTTCCATAAATGCAAAACCCATACCCGAACGTTCCAACTCTGGCTTTGTTGTATACAAAGGTTCCATCGCCTTTTCTATATTTTCCATGCCCACACCATTATCCGAAATTTCAATTGACACTGCCTGATTGTCGATACAGGCCCGCATCGTTATTTTTCCTTCGCCGCCCTCGTAGCCGTGAATCACACAATTTGTCACCGCCTCCGAGACAGCTGTTTTAATGTCCGCCATCTCATCCATCGTCGGGTCCGTCACAGCTACAAATGCTGCGATAACAATTCTGGCAAAAGCTTCATTTTCTGATTTGCTGTCAAAAACAATGCTCATTTCATTATGAAATTCTTTACACATAGGCAAGCGCCTCCTCCATCGTTTTAAATTCATACACTAAACTGTGCAGCCCCGATATTTTAATCAGCTTTTGGACTGTTTTTCCCGCATTCACAATACACAATTTACCGCCATGCAAATCCGCTTCCCTGTATCGTCCAATCATCATCCCGATGCCTGCACTATCCATAAAAACCGTGTCCGAAAAATCAAGAATAATATTTTTGGCTCGTCCACGGCGAAATGCAACATCTGATACCGATTTTATTTTTTTTGCCTCATGGTCATCCAATTCATTTCCAACCTTTAGAACCAAAGAATGTCTGAGAATCTTATAATCCACAATCATAACTGCCTCCTTGATTTACTTTAGAATAATAAAATCGCACAAAAAAAGAGACAAAAGTTTTTCACTCTCGTCTCCTCGTAATTTGCTTTATTTTTTCCTCTGTATCGCTTTAAGACTTCCTGCCAGATAAAGTGAGCCTGTACAAAACAGCCTTCCGCCGCTGCTGCCTGTCCACGCTGCTGCCTTCTCAAATGCCTCTTTAATATTATATGTTCCGTCAATTAAACCATGCCAGTTTTTTTTGAAAATATGCTCGACTAAATCTACCGATGTTCGTCTTTCACTTTCAATAGCTGTGACCATAACACCCGAAAGCCGACAAAGACTGCAAAGCCGCTGAATCATTCCCGTATAATCCTTGTCTTCTGCCACTGCAAATAAAAGATATACCGGTTTATCCAAAAACCCGGCTTCGATACTTTGACAAAATGCCTCAATTCCGGCATCATTATGCGCACCGTCAATATAAATATCCGGCGCCGCCATCTCAAAGCGTCCGGCCCACTGTGTATCTGACAACGACCTTAAAATCACCGGATAAAAATCATCTGCTTTAATTTTTTTCAAAAGCTTTTCCGATTGCAAAAGCATCTCCATGCCCCGCACTGCAATCGCGCTGTTTATCACCTGATACAGAGCCGGTGTTGATATTTCCACACGGATTTTGCCACCGCCATCCAACCTTTTAATGGTATAACTTATGTGCCTTTGGTTAAAACAAATATCCGAAACATCTTGCTGACAAACTGCCACCGCCTCATTGCCTAAAAGCTTCGCCCGGGCACACAATACATCGACAGCCGATATAGCCGATGTCCCGTCAAAAACCACAGGACAGCCTGCTTTCATAATGCCTGCCTTTTCGCCGGCAATCTTGTCCAACGTATCTCCGAGATACTGCACATGGTCGAAACCAATAGAAGTAATAACAGTCAAAGTTGGGCTCTGAACAATATTCGTCGCATCCAGTCTGCCTCCAAGCCCTGTCTCCACAACAGCCACATCTACTTGATTTTCCCGAAACCAAAGCATTGCCATCAAATAAATAAATTCAAAAAAGGTCGGATGCACTCCGCCCTTGGTAATCCATTCATCAATTTTCTTTTTTACGGCAAAAAAAATACGGATAAAATCTCCGTCACTAATTTCCTCTCCGTTAATTTTCATTCTCTCGTTGATACGCACAAGGTGCGGTGATGTAAACATCCCTGTTTTAAGACCGCATGAGCAGAGCATACCGCTCATGTAAGCGCTGACCGAGCCTTTTCCGTTTGTTCCTGCAATATGAATATACGGAAAATCATTTTCAGGGTGCCCAAACAGCGCCATAATCTGCGCTGTCTGAGACAATCCGCCTTTTTTTGTAAACTTTGGAATGCTGTATATATAATCAACGATTTCTGTCATCTTCGTCATCGTCGCATCCTCTATATTATAATACCAGTGCAGCCTCCGCTTCACCTTCACCCTGCATCAGGCTAATGAGT
>CABUBX010000206.1 GCA_902489925.1 uncultured Lachnospiraceae bacterium
CTATTTAGACAGAATCCCTGGAAGCGGCACCTTTGTACGCAAACCGGATTTTACGAAAATAGCGCTCGGTGTTCTTCAGGAAAATGAAAATACCAGTTTTTCTCTCCTGGCTCGCAAATTCGGCATCAATCACTCCAATAAACTTATTTCAGCAGGCATACTCACAAAAAACCGATATTTTGCCCATAAACTCTGTCTCTCAGAAACAGATAAAATTTACGGAATACAGCGGGTTCGCATCGGAAACCATGAACCGATGGTTTTAGAGTATACATTTATGCCTTACCATCTCTTTCCCGATATTGAAAATTATAACTTTGAAAGGCTTTCACTCTATGATTATATGGCTTTGAAAAACCATCTTCCAATCAGTTTTCAGGAGACCGTGCGCATGCAGCAGGCACCACAGCACGTCAAGCGCGCCCTAAAAATAGACACCGACGATGAAATTATCAATTATATGGAAATTACCGGTTTTGACCGTTTCGGCAACCTTGTCGAATACACCCAAAGCTATTCAAAACCTTATAATCTTGAGGTACGCTTCACAACAAATGGGACTGTGTGAATCACACAGCCCCATTTACAAGCATCTGCAAACTTTCTTATATACATAAAATCTCATCTTGAACCAAGCCAAAAATTTGGACCTGCCGTTTAGGCGTTATATAAACATCATATTCAAGACGCACACCGTAATCCTCCGTATACAATCCCGGCTCAATCGAAAACATCGTTCCGGGTATGAGATATCTGTCATCATGTGTTTCAAAATCGTCAAGATTTGTGCCTGTACCATGACACTTACAGCCGATATTGTGTCCTGTACGATGCTTGATATAGTTTTCTACGCCATATTTTTCAAATACTTTTCTCGCCAGAACATCTGCTTCAAAACCTCTCAAAAACTGTCCCTTAGAAAGTGCAGTCTCAACAGCCAAACGCACGGCTTCTCTTGCTTCCCACACAATATCAAAATACTTTTTGTAAGTTTCATCCGGCGTGTCGCCAACATACATGCACCACGAAATATCATAATAAACCGCATCCGCTCTGTTTAATTTCGCAGCAAAATCAATAATCAGACGACTGCCTTCTTTAATCTCCTTACATTCTCCCTGTACCGGCTCATAGCCCGGCAAAGCGGCATGTTCATCTACACCGAGAAACGGCGGTTCCTCCATTACTAAAGGCGTACTTTTTGTCAACTCCTTTAATTTTTCAAGCAGCTGCCACTCATCGACATAGACATGGTCATTTATCTGCGCTCTCAGCCATTTAAACGCATCATCTAATATCTTGTGAACATAAATTCCTGCCTCTTTATGGCTCTCAACCTGTTTTTTTGTAAGCACAGCCCCAAAATATTGTAAAAGATTTGCCGATGAAACAGGCTCTATATCAAAGTCTTTTAACAACTCCAAAGTCCCGGCATCCATTGTGCTCACAACCGGCACATTGCCCATCGGCGAATACTGGCATGCATAGCGCCCTTTTGCAGTCAATACGGAGGCCAGAGCCTCACGCATCTGATGCTTTCCCATATAAAGCCGCTTCTCTCCCGGAAGATGGTCAAGCAGCAGCGGCTCGATGGCCGACAGTATTTTAACCGGTTCCCTATCCGGGAAAATAATATAAAAAAGCCTCCTTGTTGCCGGGCGGTTTGGCATAGACAAAAATGACCTTGTAATCTCATCTCTGTTATGAAATTCTGCAAAAATCCATCCGTCCAATTTATATTCTTTTAAAAGGTCTTGAATTTTTCTGATTTCTATCATTTGACTCACCTACTGTCTCATCACACGCGTATATGCCGATTGTACCGGTATAAAAAGTATTGCAATACCAATGACTGTAAATACTGAATTAATCACTGTCGCCGGAATTGCCGTAAGCTCTGCCGCAATCGCCGCCTGCACTGTGCTTCCCGTAATCACAAGCGCCGCCGCAGACCATACAAAATCCGTCACAACATTGGCAATACCATAAATGACAGTTGCAATAATTGCATATCCGTATTTGTTTTTCTTGTTCTTCGTCATTTGTCCATAAATAATGCCGACAATCAGACATTTAACAATCGTCGAAAACAAAACATTAGGAATCGCATGCGTATAGCCGTTAATGATATCAAAAAGAATCAGGCCAATTACACCGGCAATCATCGAGCGCTTCGTTCCAAGTAACAAAATCGCAAGCACCACAAAAATATGTCCGAAATGGACAAACGGCGTCCCCACTGCTGCCGGAAGCGGCACACGGAAAATTTGGATTCCCAAAAAAATTACAGCAGCAAAAAATGCTGTGACAACAATTGATTTAATTTCACTATCTTTTTTCGCAGACATAAAACTTACCTCTCTTTTAATTTTGATGTCAGCCATCGTTGACTCTATCTCAGATTATCATGTTTTATAGCCATTGAAAACATCCAGTTATCCCCTTTTTCATACAACCAGTTTCATTTTTTATATTTTTATGTCCCTTTTTAGCACTTAAAAGTCATATTATATATGAAG
>CABUBX010000207.1 GCA_902489925.1 uncultured Lachnospiraceae bacterium
CCGCCGTTCTGTCTTTTAAGAACTGTACCTTCAAAAACCTGTGTTCTTTCTCTGTTACCCTCTTTTACTTTTGCGTATACCTTTACTGTATCACCAACAGAAAATTCAGGTACCTCTGCTTTTAACTGAGCAGCTTCAATGTTTCTAATAATATCGTTCATCGTATGTGAACCTCCTTCATAATCTCAGACATTCGTAATACTCTTGTCGTATCAGCGGACTGCCCTATTTACTCATGCCATAATAATATATCATAATATGCAGTGTGATGCAAGCAAAATTTAACAAAAAAGCATTTATTTTTCAATGTTTTTTTCAGCATCAGACTGACGCAGCCAATCCAAAAACGCCTGTTCTTTTTTATTAAATTCAATATTTTCAAGCAATTCGGGACGCCTTTGATATGTCCGCTCAATAGACTTTTCTCTGCGCCATTTTTCTATATTTGCATGATGACCGCTCATCAAAACCTCAGGAACTTTTTTGCCGTGAAATTCTACCGGGCGCGTGTACTGGGGATACTCCAACAAGCCGTCCTGAAAGGATTCATACTGGGCGGACTCATCGTTGTTTAAAACGCCGGGCACAAGACGCGCGATGGAATCAATCATCACCATGGCCGGAAGTTCGCCGCCGGTCAGTACATAATCGCCGATGGATAAATTGTCGGTCACAATTTCTTCAAGCACACGCTCGTCAATACCCTCATAATGTCCGCAAAGGAAAATAAGGTCCTCCTCCTGTGACAGTTCTTCGGCAATCGCCTGTGAAAATACCCGTCCCTGAGGTGTCATATAAATCACTCTCGGCTTTTTTGTCATCGACTTTGTAATATGTGCAAAACATTCGTAAACCGGCTCAGGCTGCATCACCATGCCTGCGCCGCCGCCGTAAGGATAGTCATCGACATGGCGGTGCTTATCTTTTGTAAAATCCCGTATATTGACAGCATTTAATGTAATCGTACCATTTTTAATTGCCCGTCCTGTAATACTTGTATAAAGTCCCTGTTCAATCATCTCGGGAAATAATGTCATTACATGAAAATTCATAAGCTCTCTCCGTTTATAAATCTAAAAGTCCCGGCATGATGTGAACAAGCGCCTCATGCTTTTCAAGATTAATATCAAGAATACACTGTTTTATTGCCGGGAAAAGATATTCCTTGCCGTCATCGCCTTCAATGACATAAACATCATTGGCCCCGGTCTGAAGGACATCTTTAATCGTACCAAAATGACTGCCCTCATCTGTGACAACATCAAGACCGATTAAATCAACAATAAAGTTTTCATTCTTTTTAAGCTTTACCGCATTTTCTCTTGTCACAAGAAGGTCTTTTTTGCGGTATGGCTCAACATCATTTATATTATCATAGCCTTTAAATTTTAAAATCACATACTGCTTAAAAAATTTAACGCTTTCAATTTCAAGTTCAAGCTGCCCACTGCCTGTATCAAGGATACATTTTTTTAATTTTTTAAAGCGTGCAGCGTCATCTGTTGTCGGAAAAACCTTAACTTCTCCACGGATACCGTGAGTTGCTGTAATCACTCCGACTCTGAGTAAATTTTCCATCGTTGTCTCCTCACAAAAGTGCACATCTGTGCCTTGTTTTTATGTGCCGTCTACAGTTTTAATAGAAAAAAAGCTGCCGCAAAATGAATCATTTCATTTCACAGCAGCCGCTTAAATGCCGCATTGCGGCGGACATTCTTTACTGCATAATTTCTACAATCACTTTTTTATCATCCTTTGATGCAGCGGACTTGACAACAGTACGGATAGCCTTGGCAATTCTGCCCTGCTTTCCGATAACCTTGCCCATGTCCTCCTGAGCAACCGTAAGCGCAACAATCACAGCATTTTCTTCAACTGTCTCTGTCACAACGACCTCGTCAGGACAATCAACAAGTGCTTTTGCAATAACTTCTACTAATTCTTTCATCTCATCACCTGATTACTTTCGCGCAACCAGCGGACCAAAGTAAGTTAATTACTTTGAAACACCTGCAGCTTTGAATAATTTAGCAACTGTTTCTGTAGGCTGAGCACCGTTTGATAACCACTTCTGTGCAAGCTCTGCGTTTACCTTTACTGTGCTTGGCTCTGTTGTTGGGTCGTAAGTACCGATTTCCTCGATGAATTTACCATCTCTTGGAGAACGGGAATCAGCTACGATAATTCTATAGAAAGGAGCTTTTTTCTTTCCTAATCTTTTTAATCTGATTTTTACTGCCATTGTCTTTCACCTCCTGGGGATATTTTCATAATTTATAGTCAAAACGGTCATTTCCGTCTTGCCTGCTTCATTTAAAATGGAAATTTGAATCTTGAGCGCTTTGCGGCCTTGCCGGAAAACTGTCCGGAAAACTGCTTCATCATCTTGCGCATCTGCTCAAACTGCTTCACAAGCTTGTTTACCTCTGCCACATCAACACCGGCGCCCTTAGCGATTCGATTCTTTCTTGAAGGATTCATCAAATCCGGGTTCGCTCTCTCCTC
>CABUBX010000208.1 GCA_902489925.1 uncultured Lachnospiraceae bacterium
ACGGCTGTCAGAATGTTCGTACGATGACGATTGACACAAAGCTTGTAATCAATTCAAATTTTGACGGAGAACGTACGATGACGGCCTCACTGGATAAAAATACACTCAATGCAATGTTTGATGGTGATGTGTCAAAGCTGCAGACAATGATTGAAAATTATTGTCCTGTAGAAATGAGCTGCCGAGCACAGGCATCCGATGACGGCGGCGCTGTTGTAGCTATGTCTGTACCGTTTGCTTCCTATGACGAATATAAAAATAAAATTTCAAATATTTTAAAAGATGCAAAGAACGTCAATCCGGCAGTCTTTTACGAGTATTCAAACAATCTTTTCAAGACAGGTTATACGATTGAGGAGAAATTTTGCTCGGCAGATTTGTTTTATTGGCTGACAGATGCGCTCAAGGAAGAATTTCCGTCTTTGGAGGATGAAGATTTATCAAAGCTTTACACGAACGGAAAGACAGAACTGGTATTTAACGGTGAAACGGTTGAAACGGACAGCTATATCAATTATACAACAATGGCTTCACACGGGTTTAAGTCGATGCATGTTTATACCTCTATTAATACGGAGAAGGTTATTTCGGCATCTGTAGAGCTTACAATCAGCCGTCAAAATAAAGAGGCGATTGATAACCTGGACACGATGATGAAAAATGTTGCCCGCGGCGATATAAAAATGATGACAAAACGGACAAGCAATGAGATGACTTATGTCTATTCTTTTGAAGCCATTTCGTTATCATCGTATGTGAGTTGTATGAATACGATTCTTCATACAGATAATACAGTGTTTGAGATTACAACAAAGCAGGATGAAACGCAGACACTCAAAGCGCGCCAGTATATTCATCAATACTTAGATGCTTCATATTATGTGGATTATTCATTGGAGGATGCCTCGGTTATTTACAGTGTTACACTGCCGGGCAAGCTGTCCTTTGATTCCTGTGAGGGAAAGAGCGGCTATATTATTGATTCGGATTTTTCATCCGATGAAAATACGACAACGGCCGCAGTGATTATGAATCCTTGTGATGAAGTCACCATCGGTTTTGGTACGGATATTGCACTGGAAAAAATTGATGTTGATACAAAGATTTACAATGACCATAAGCTGGAACGTATTATGAATTTTTATTTGTCTGAGGATAAGGATGCGCTGATTGGCGATAAGTTTATGGAAAAGCTGAATCAAAATATCAGAGAAAATATCAGCGTCGAAAAAGCTGACGGCGGCGATGCGGTGATTTACCGTGTGATATTCAATGCAAAAAGTCCGGAGGAGATGTCCGGATTGACATCGCTTTTCTTAAACGGACAGGAGACGTCGCAGGATATTGTGCTTTCCGGCGGTATCAATGAGAAAAACAGCCTCCATAAAATTCGGTATGCCTATGATGATATGATTGACTTTTCTACATTTTTAGGTGGCTCTGATGCGACAGACGGTATTGTGTACACATTTGAATATCCAAAGGGTTATACAGCAGCCTTTGTCGATGCGACATCTTATGAGGAAGTAGGACAAAACGGCAATGTATTGACATGTAAGACCTTTAATAAGACAGTTTCTATAAAAACGACAGCGGAAAAAGCCAATGTGGAAGGTTATCTGATGCAGGTGTTGTGGTATCTGTCTTTTCTTGGAATATTACTGTCCATATTATTTAGCCTGCCGAATTTAATTCGCTGTGCAAAAGCAAGACATTTTTCCGGTGAAGAAATGGAGATTTATACAAAGAAGGGCTATATCATCGTGACTGTATTTGCGGTGAGCGTTGTTCTGTTTGTCCTTACATCCGTGCGGCTGATTTTTGGGGTGTATTAAATGAATAAGAATGGGGAAGAAGCTTCCCGTGTATAAATATGGCCTCCGCCCGAAAGGGCGGGGGACTTTTTGTATGTTTATTATATAAATTGAAGAAAAAATATTGAAGTTGACGCGTTGATGTGGTAATTTAAAAGTATAATAAATGTGAAGTATAATAATCTCTCGGAATCTCAATGAATGAGATTCCAACTGAAAATTGATAACTAAATATCGTACAGAAAAAGAAATTTGAGAAAAATGGACATAAATATTGGACATAGTGGGTACTATGCCTTGAAAAATCTTATGGAATCGCTTAATATATCATTATTAGGCGGCTGATCCTAATAATGATTCTTGAAATGCCTCGACAGATGGCATTTCCCAGGCATCAAGATGTTGGAACATCATGATGCCGTAAAGGCGGCAGTACCACATCTTTGTAGAGCGGTGTCTGCCGTCTTCTAATTTATAGTCCTCTTTCTCACGCTTGTTGGAACGTTCCACGGAAGTTCTTCTATCATATTCCTTTTTCCATGCGTTACTGTCTCTTGGCGGTATGTTAAATAATCTTGGATTATCTGCGGTAAAAATGTGTACGG
>CABUBX010000209.1 GCA_902489925.1 uncultured Lachnospiraceae bacterium
AGTGGTTTACAACTATAGGATAGCATATTTTGTTGAAGTTTTTTATATTAACTAGCACAACAGGTTAAATCAGTATGTATAAAACAGCGGCAGCTGTCTATGATATGCGACGAAATTACAGGAGGAAATAAATAATGGATGAAAGAGTAAAAGTATATGAAGGAAAGATGCAAAAATCTTTAGAAAGTCTTGAGAGAGAATATGCTTCAATTCGTGCGGGTAGAGCAAATCCGCATGTTCTTGACAAAATTACAGTGGATTATTACGGAACACCGACACCACTTCAGCAGGTGGGCAATATTTCCGTGCCGGAGGCGCGTATGATTTTAATTCAGCCTTGGGAATCAAAGCTGATTAAAGAGATTGAGAAAGCTATTATGATGTCTGACCTGGGAATTACGCCTTCAAATGACGGACGTGCAATCCGCCTTGTGTTCCCTGAACTTACAGAGGACAGACGTAAAGAGCTTGTGAAGGATGTTAAGAAAAAAGGTGAGGCAGCAAAGGTTGCTGTGAGAAATATCCGTCGTGATGCCAATGATACTTTTAAAAAGCAGAACAAAGCAAAAGAGCTTACAGATGATGATTTTGAAGGCATTGAAGCAGATGTTCAGAAAATTACAGATAAGTACATTGCCGAGATTGATAAGGCTATAGAAGTAAAGAGCAAAGAGCTGCTTACTGTTTAATTGGCATACCGGCTCGAATCATGGTAAAAAGAGGGCTGTCGTCTATTGACAGCCCTTTGTGATGTTTATGGATATGCAAAAGCATCGTATGAAAATACATATTGATGAAAGGAAGCTTACAATGGAAAGAGAAATTGATGGGGAAATGCTGAATATACCTCAGCATGTGGCAATTATTCTTGACGGTAACGGACGATGGGCAAAAAAGCGGCTGATGCCAAGAAATTACGGACATGCCCAGGGCAGTAAGAATGTTGAAAAGATGTGCGAGATTGCATGGAATCTCGGTATTAAGTATTTTACAGTTTATGCGTTTTCGACTGAAAACTGGAAGCGGCCTCAAAATGAGGTGGATGCGCTGATGAAGCTTTTGAAAAATTATTTGAAGGATTGTATCAAAAGAACAACAAAAAATAATATGCGTGTCCGCGTGATTGGTGAAAAAAGCGGATTGTCTGAGGATATCCGCGAGGCAATAGTGGAACTTGAGAAAGTTTCCGCAAAGAATACAGGCTTAAATTTTACGATTGCCCTAAACTACGGCAGCAGAGATGAGATGGTCAGAGCGGCAAGAAGACTTGCCGAGGATGTGAAGGCGGGAAGACTTGCGCCGGAGTCTGTCGATGAAGCCTGCTTTAACAGTTACCTTGACACATGGGAAATTCCGGACCCGGATTTGCTCATACGGACAAGCGGAGAACAGCGTCTGTCCAACTTTATGCTATGGCAGCTGGCTTATACGGAGTTTTATTTTACGGATACATTGTGGCCTGATTTTGATTCCAATGCCCTTATTGAGGCAATACGTCAGTATAATGGCAGGGACAGAAGATTCGGAGGCGTGTGATATGTTTTGGACAAGATTAATCAGCGGAATTGTGCTTGTAGTCATTATTGCAGCAGCGATTTTTGCGGGGAGTCCGGTGATGTTTGTGCTGGCGGCCTTACTTTCCTTTGCAGGGCTTTATGAAGTTTATAAGGCGAGAGGTCTCCACAAGGGTGCACTTGCTGTGGCGGGCTATGTTTCAACGGCGATTTATATTATATGTGCGTGGAAGGATTATGAAAACTGGGCGTTAATCGGTATTTGCGCAGGCTTTCTTCTGACAATGTGTGTTTATGTTTTTGCATTTCCGACATTTAAGGCGTTAGATGCTGCGTATGCAGTCTTTGGATTTATTTATGTGCCGGTGCTTATGATGTGCATGTATAAGGTGCGTGTACTTCCGGAGGGCATTTATCTTGTGCCGCTGATTTTTATAAGTGCATGGGGCAATGATACGCTGGCTTATTGTGTCGGAAAGCTTTTCGGTCGGCATAAGCTGGCACCGATATTAAGCCCGAAAAAGAGTGTCGAGGGCTTTATCGGCGGTATTTTAGGCGCTGCGGCTTTAGGCGCTGCATACGGTGTTTTTTATAATACGAAGGCACCGACAGGGTATTCAGTCAATTATATTCCTGTATTTGCGATTATCTGCGGAATGGCAGGGGCAATTTCTGTTGTCGGTGATTTAACGGCATCGGCCATTAAAAGAGATTACAATATTAAAGATTACAGTCATCTGATTCCCGGACATGGCGGTATTATGGACAGATTTGACAGTATTTTGTTTACAGCGCCGGTGGTTTATTTATTGGCGCAGACAATTCTTTAGGAGTGAGGTTGCGTGAGGTTAGTAAGTTTATTAGGTTCAACAGG
>CABUBX010000210.1 GCA_902489925.1 uncultured Lachnospiraceae bacterium
GGTCTGCGTCACCATCTGTTTTTCCTGAACCGGGCTGACACCATCCTTCGGATAAAATACAATAATTTTTGTGCCGGCAACATCGGCAAATCCGGCCATCGCAGCCTTACCCGTATCACCGGAGGTCGCTGTCAAAATAACAATCTCATTTTCTACATGATTTTTCTTTGCCGCTGTCGTCATCAAATAAGGCAAAATTGAAAGCGCCATATCTTTAAATGCGATTGTCTTGCCATGGAATAACTCAAGGAAATTCACACCGTCTGCTTTTTTAAGCGGGGCAATCAGCTTTGTATCAAACTTTTCATCATAGGCATTGTCGATACAGTACTTTAATTCTTCCTCTGTAAAATCCGTCAGAAAAAGCTTCATCACTTCATAGGCCACTTCTTTATAGCCCATCTTTGACAGCGCCTCCATCGGCACATCAAGCTTTGGGATAAATTCAGGCACAAAAAGGCCGCCGTCACCGGCAAGTCCCTGCAAAATCGCATAAGATGCTGTTCCTTCCTCATGACCTCTTGTACTTCTATATGTAAGCTTCATTGCATTTCAATCCTTTCATCACTGTTTTTGTGAATTATAGCACATTATTTAGTGCTTTACAAGGCTAAAATTTATTTCTTTCAATCAATCACCGACACCAAAATCCGTATTCTGCCACAAGACTTCAATGGACGGGTCATTTTCAAGGTAATAATACTTTTCTACAAACCAGCGGACTAAAGCCTCATCCCGTCGAATTTTTGTCGTATTATTCGTATACACATTGACTGTGCCCAATTTGAAATAATTTTTTAAAATCTCAATGTCACGGTCAATCATTTCCCTTGTCTGTCCCTCAATACCGACCATAATACACGGTGAATCAAAATAAGCGGCCACTTCCTCCGGCTTTGTAAAATCCGCGTGTTTGTTAAGCACACGCTCTCTGAAATCATTGTCAAAGGTTTCCACACCGATTTTATAAGTGATCGGCACACCCATATATTCCCGCATCTTATCAAGATGTTTGCGGTACATCCAGTGACTTTCAAAAAAGAGTCTCTGAAGTTTTTTCTCCTCGACAATTTGACGAATCCTCCGAAGCGTTTCTTTCGGCAATTCAAAGCAGCTTGCCGAATCAATAACTTCAAGAACACCAAACTCTCCGGTCACATGAGACAGCACCTCATCATTAAGCTTTATCATTGCTGCCTCATCCTTTGAATTATCATCAATATAATCGCAGAAGGCACATTTGCCCCATGCGCACGGAAATGCTTTTAAAAGAACAATTTCCCTGACATTTTTATTTATAATTTTACTATATCTGTCCATGCACTTTTCCTCTAAGCTTGTTTCTCATCTCACTGCCCATTGCCGCCATCACTGCACTAACAATAAATACGGCAACAAGCTTATCTGCATAATCAGTAATCACCTGCACAACAAAACAGCTCATCGTCAGGTTCATTCCTGCTTTTGTCATAAGCTGTACTAAAAAAGATGACCCGGACGATGTAATCCCTCCAAAAACAAGGGCAGCAATCGATGCACTAACAAAAGACACCGGCAGAGAAAATGCAAGTGTTCCTGCAGGAATATATTTTTTATGCAGCCACTTTGTTTTAAAAAGCCAACCGGCAATCAGGCCTGTAAATATTTGTACCGGTGCAAAATAAAACGAATAGACATCAAAAAGTACACCGCTTAAAATACTTCCCAAAAGTCCTGTTGCAACAGCCCAGCCCGGTCCAAGCAGCGCTGCATTCATCACTGTACCGATGGAATCCATATAAATCGGCAAATGAAGGTTCATTGCAATAAATGCCCCTGCAATATTGATTGCAATACCAAAAGCTGTCATACACTGTTTTATAATCTGAGGACGCTTATTCATGAACTTCCACCCCCTTTATACCGTAAACATCGGAAAGCCCGATTTCGATATCCTTTTGATACTCAGGAAAAATAGTATTTAAAAACATAGACATAAAACGAACCGTATCTGTCTTTGTAAGTACCAAAGTATTAGACGGCTTTTGCCAAAAACCGTAAGCATCGACAACACTCTGTCCGGCACATAGACCCTCGGTTTCCACAGTCACATAAGCTTCAAAACCTTCACATAGTCCCCGCTCATTTTTACAAAGCTCAATAAAATAAGCAACGGCCAGAGGGTCATTGATGACACAGCCCAAAATTCTTTCCTGATGCCAGTGAAAATCCGTATAAAACTTTGTAATATCCAGTATAAAACGGCTTTTATCACTTTCAAATCTCCCGATTAAGCTGCACAAATCAGGGCGCAGCACAATTTTACGTGTCACATCGAGGCCAACCATGTGAATCTTCACCGGCGTATGCTCATAGACATAGCGCGCA
>CABUBX010000211.1 GCA_902489925.1 uncultured Lachnospiraceae bacterium
ACCATAACAGTAAAGTACATTCAAACAGATTGTCAATTAAAGTGAGTTATACTAGTATAAAAAAGTCATTGAAAGCAATGGCGAAATACTTGGATAAATGATATTTTAGCGGCCGGGACTACCAAAGCCTCCGGCTGCTTTTTAACAAGATGACACTTTATCACATTAATTTACAATACTACTTTTCATTTGGAAAATAATGTGGTATGATACTTACAGAAATTTTTACCGGATATGCGGTTTGTAAGGAGGACATAAATATGGGTATGACGATGACTCAGAAAATACTGGCACATGCGGCAGGTCTTTCGGAAGTTAAAGCCGGACAGCTGATTATGGCAAATCTTGATATGGTACTGGCAAATGATATTACAGGGCCGGTGGCAATTCACGAGATGGATAAATTCGAGAAAAAGGGCGTATTTGACAAAGATAAGATTGCATTGATTCCCGACCATTTCTCACCGAATAAGGATATTAAGTCGGCACAAAACTGCAAGTGTATGCGCGACTTTGCCCACTGCAACAATATCACACATTTTTATGAGGTCGGGGAGATGGGCATTGAGCATGCACTGCTTCCTGAAAAAGGCATTGTCACAGCAGGCGATACAGTCATTGGCGCCGATTCCCACACATGTACTTACGGGGCGCTTGGCGCTTTCTCAACCGGTGTCGGCAGCACAGACGCAGCCGCAGGTATGTCCACAGGCAAGGCATGGTTTAAAGTGCCTTCAGCTATTAAGTTTGAACTGACAGGAAAGCCGGCGAAGTGGGTCAGCGGCAAGGACATCATTTTACATATTATCGGGCTGATTGGTGTTGACGGCGCGCTTTACCGCTCGATGGAGTTTACAGGTGACGGCATCGCCCATCTGTCCATGGACGACCGTTTTACGATTGCCAACATGGCGATTGAAGCCGGCGGCAAAAACGGTATTTTCCCTGTGGATGAAAAGACGGTTGAATATATTGAAACACACATGAATCCTGAAAGAAAGGCAGCCTGTGATGAAAAAGGAGTGCCTGCCTATACTATTTATGAGGCGGATGAGGATGCCGAGTATGATGAAACTTATATGATTGATTTAAGCGCCTTAAAGCCTACAGTGGCCTTCCCGCATCTTCCTGAAAACACACATACAATTGATGCCATTGACGATATTGACATCGACCAGGTTGTCATTGGCTCATGCACAAACGGCCGTTTTGACGATTTAAAAACAGCCGCTGAAATTTTAAAAGGCAGAAAGGTTAAAAAAGGACTTCGCGTCATCATCATTCCGGCAACACAGCAGATTTATCTTGATGCCATGAACGCCGGCTATATTCAGACATTTATCGAGGCCGGCGCCATTGTCAGCACACCGACCTGCGGTCCGTGCCTTGGCGGCTACATGGGTATTCTTGCCGAGGGCGAGCGCTGCGTTTCAACAACAAACAGAAACTTTGTCGGAAGAATGGGCCATGTCACATCGGAAATCTATCTTGCAAGCCCGGCTGTTGCGGCAGCAAGCGCCGTTACAGGAAAACTTTCGGGACCGGACGCACTGGGCTTATAAAGGGACATCAATCAGACATGAAAGGAAGTAAATATTATGAAAGCATGCGGACACGTATTTAAGTATGGGGACAATGTAGATACAGACGTTATTATTCCGGCACGCCATCTTGCCATCACAGACCCAAAGGGGCTGGCAGAGCACTGCATGGAGGATATTGACTCGGATTTTGTAAAAAACGTAAAGGACGGGGACATTATTGTTGCCAATAAAAACTTCGGCTGCGGCTCATCAAGAGAGCACGCCCCGATTGCCATCAAGGCATCGGGTATCAGCTGTGTGATTGCCGAAACATTCGCAAGAATTTTTTATCGAAATGCTATCAACATCGGTCTGCCAATCATTGAATGTGCCGAGGCGGCAAAGGAAATCGAGGCGGGTGATGAGGTGGACATCGACTTTGATACGGGTGTTATCAGGGACCTGACAAAAGGCACTGCCTATCAGGGGCAGGCGTTTCCGCCGTTTATGCAGGAACTGATACAGGCCGGGGGACTTGTAAACTATACAAATAAACAGAAATAATGATGAAAAAGGGCAACTGATTTTCTCTGTTTAAGAGAGAAATCGGCTGTTCTTTTTATATAAGCTATTCGGTTGAAGGGGCTAGCGACAATCAGACGGCGTGAAATATTTCTATTGAAAAAACGGACAGGATGACATTACCGGAATCGTTGACGCAAGCGGAAAAATCGT
>CABUBX010000212.1 GCA_902489925.1 uncultured Lachnospiraceae bacterium
ATAAAAAAGATGTTCTTTTTAGGCAGCAGCGGAATCTCCATGTGTGAACGAAACTTATTGTGAAGAAATACAAGAAGTTTGCATATGAGGAAGGTTGATAAAAGTGTTATGCCGGAGAATAAAACGCTTATAATAAATGATTCATGGATTTCGGAAAGCGTAAGGCCGGTTATAAATAAAAACAATGTGCTTTCAACATTATCGATAATAACGATAATACAATAGCTTATGATACAGATAGATGTATTTCGTATAAAACAATGATTGAGAATGTTGATATAGAGCATGATGTTTAAAAGCAGTAAAATAACACCAAGATTTTTTAATACTGGGGCAGAAAAATGTATAGTAAAAATAATTATCAAAAAAAGAATGAAGTTTTGCCATAACTTAAATTTAAAGGGCAGTAAGATAACAAGAGGGATAAAATACAAAAATGTAGTTAAAATTAGAATCGTTATATATTCTGCCATTACGTAGCACTCCTTTTGCTGTGAGATAAGATGATTTTACTACAGATTATAAAAATGTCAATGATTGACGAGAAAGAGGAGAAAAATGAAGAAATTATCAAGAAAGTTAATTGCTCAAATCGGGAAAAGAGTCATTATAAGTGGAAGCCATGTTGTGGAGGAAAGTAAACATTTCGGCGTTTACGAACCGCCTATTCCTGAAAAATTAAAACAGTTGAGGGACGAAAGAGGAATAAGTCATGGATAATTGGAATGAATAAGGATTATTATTTTTATATGAAACGTTCTCAGGCTGAAAAACTAAATCCTGAAATATGGGTCATTGATTTAAAACGTATTGATGATGAAAGCTATGAGGGTGAATTGTTCTTTTCGGAGGCAGATATTCAATGAAAAAAAAGAAGTTTATTTTCATGGGTGTAATGATAGCTTTACTTGGATTGGGCGCAAAAGGAATAAATTCGGTTTATCCGCTTATGATTCAGAGGATTATTGACAATTTAACTTTGCGAGAGCCGGTTTTGATGCTTCTTGTGCTGCTTCTTGCCGCCGGTATAATTATTACAATCTGTGATGTGCTCGGCGGATGGATGTCGGAGATGTTTGCCGGTCATATGAAGAAAAATATGCGCATTGGTATTCTAAAGGCATTGTATAGAAAAGCGCCTCATGATTTTTACAGTGTGAAAACATCGGATTATGTGTCACTGCTGAATCAGAATGTAGATACGGTGACAGAAAAGTATTATATGACAGGCTTTACAATTTTTAAATGCTTGGTGACGATGTTTGTTTCTGTGGCATCACTTGTTTATATTGATTATAAATTGATGCTGGTCGTTATAGGCGTGACACTGATACCTCTTATAAATCCGCTGCTGTGGGGCAGGATTTTGGATAGAAAGAACAGTCGGTTAAGTGAGGCGCTAAAAATAATGAATGGCGGGATTCATGAATATTTGGACGGCTATATGTTTGCACGGCTATATCACTTGAAGGACAGGTTTTTAGGGCGGGCATCGAAAGCTTCGGGGACAGTGCTGGAGGCTGAGAAAAGTATTGCCGGGACTGCGGCAGTGTCCGGCGGCGTATCGGGAATTTTAGGTTATGCCGGATATGTATTGATTATTGCTTATGGCGCCTGTCTTATTCAAAAGGGAGAGATTGGTGTCGGGGCGCTTTTTGCAGCGATACAGTTTGCCGATAATATCGCACCGCCGATGACTGCTTTTTCTCATCTTGTGAATGACATGCTTTCAGTCCGCGGCATGAAAAAAGAGCTTTGGACACTGATGGATGATGACGGCAAACAAAAAGAAGGGCATCGGGGTATTGAATTTGACGGAAGCAGTTTAAAGCTGGAACATGTGACTGTAAATATAGCCGGCTGCAATATTGTAGAAGATGTGAATCTGACATTTGAGCACGGCAAAAAGTATATGGTTATCGGACCAAGCGGCGCCGGGAAAAGTACACTTTTTAAATTGCTGACGCAGATTTATGTACCTTCTGAGGGGAAGGTGCTTATCGGTAATGCCGAGCTTTGTGATATTGATGTGCGGGATTTTTATGAACATACGGGGATTGTCAGTCAGGACGGATTTATACTGGATGATACGCTGGAAAATAATATATTTTTGTGGCGCGACCATGCTGAGAAAGACAAGAAAGCGGCAGAAGCGCTTATGGGGCTTGGTGATATTTTAATAAATGTGCCATGGGAGAGTAATTGTATCAATGGCGGTTACGGTTTG
>CABUBX010000213.1 GCA_902489925.1 uncultured Lachnospiraceae bacterium
TCATACTCGATTTCAGGGAAGATTAATTGTTCTTTAATACCTAACGCGTAGTTACCTCTGCCATCGAAAGCATCCGGATTTACACCTCTGAAGTCACGTACACGAGGCAGTGCCAGGTTTACAAGACGATCAGCGAATTCATACATTTTTTCGCCTCTCAGAGTTGTTTTACATCCGATAGCCATGCCCTCTCTGATTTTGAAGTTAGCCACAGAATTTTTTGCTTTTGTCAGAATAACCTTCTGACCTGCAATTGTTTCCATATCTTTAACTGCGGATTCCAAAACTTTCGCATTGTCTTTAGCTTCGCCAACGCCCATGTTCAGAACGATTTTGTCAAGCTTTGGTACCTGCATGATATTTTTATATCCAAACTTTGAAACCATTGCCGGAACGATTTCATTGTAGTACATATCTTTTAATCTACTCACCGTTAAAAACCTCCCTTCTCAATTAGTCAATAATATCGCCAGTGGATTTAGCCACACGAACTTTTTTACCGTCTTTTTCAGCAAAACCGATACGTGTTGCTTTTCCTTTGTAAACGTACATTACGTTTGATGCATCAATCGGAGCTTCCTGGTTGATGATTCCGCCTGCCTGATTCTGTGCAGATGGTTTTGTATGTTTTGTAATCATGTTAACACCTTCAACGAGAACGGTGCCTTTTTTCTGATTTACAGCAATAACCTTGCCTTCTTTGCCTTTATCTTTACCTGCGATAACCTTTACAAGATCATCTTTCTTAATTTTCATAGACACAGCCGACACCTCCTTAAAGTACTTCTGGTGCTAAGGATACAATTTTCATAAACTGTTTTTCTCTCAGCTCTCTGGCTACAGGTCCAAAGATACGTGTTCCCTTTGGATTCATATCATCTTTGATGATAACTGCAGCATTTTCGTCGAATCTGATATATGAACCGTCTTTACGACGAGCACCTTTTACAGTACGTACAACAACGGCTTTAACAACGTCGCCTTTTTTTACAACACCGCCTGGTGTTGCATCTTTGACCGAAGCAACGATAATGTCACCGATGTTCGCATATCTTCTTGTGGAGCCGCCTAACACACGAATGCAAAGTAATTCTTTAGCACCTGTATTGTCAGCAACACGAAGTCTAGTCTCCTGTTGAATCATGACGTTACCTCCTTATTTCGAAACCAATTATTTAGCTTTTTCTACGATTTCCACAAGTCTCCATCTCTTATCTTTAGATAAAGGTCTTGTTTCCATTACTTTTACTCTGTCACCGATGTTACATTCATTTGCTTCATCATGTGCTTTTAATTTATAAGTTCTATTAACAATCTTCTTATAAAGAGGATGTTTTACACGGTCTTCAATAGCAACAACGATTGTCTTGTCCATCTTATTGCTGACTACTTTTCCAACTCTTACTTTTCTAAGGTTTCTTTCCACAACAATTCCTCCTTTCTAGATTACTCTGCAGCGTTCGCTTTTTCAGAGATAACGGTCTGAATTCTGGCAATATTTTTGCGAACTTCTTTAATTCTGCTTGTGTTATCTAACTGATTTGTTGCGTTCTGGAATCTCAGGTTGAAAAGTTCCTTTTTAGCAGCTACTAATTCGTTATTTAATTCTGCAGCTGATTTCTTCTTTAAATCTTCTACATATACATTAATTTTCACTGTTATCACCGCCTTCTAAATCTTCGCGAGAAACAACTTTACATTTTACAGGAAGCTTGTGAGTTGCAAGACGAAGCGCTTCTCTTGCTACTTCTTCAGGAACGCCAGCGATTTCAAACATTACGCGGCCTGGCTTAACAACAGCTACCCAGTATTCAAGAGATCCTTTACCGGAACCCATACGTGTTTCAGCAGGTTTTGTAGTTACTGGTTTATCTGGGAAAATTTTGATCCAAACTTTACCACCACGCTTGATATAACGTGTCATAGCGATACGGGCTGCCTCGATCTGATTGGAGCGGATCCAACCTGGCTCTAAGGCTACGATACCATATTCACCGTAAGAAATTTTATTACCACGTGTTGCCTTTCCTCTCATACTGCCACGGAACTGCTTACGACGTTTAACTCTTTTTGGCATTAACATTATTTATCGCTCCCTTCCTTTGCTCCCTTTGCCGGAAGTACTTCTCCATGGTAAATCCATGTTTTAACACCAACTTTACCATAGGTTGTATCGGCTTCTGCGAAACCGTAATCGATGTCAGCTCTTAATGT
>CABUBX010000214.1 GCA_902489925.1 uncultured Lachnospiraceae bacterium
ACAGACTTCTAATTTGCGTGGATTATACTAGAGCGCTGAATCTTTCAAGGTGCGCTTTTGTGTCATGTAATCGACATAGATAAGTCCAAAACGTCCCTGATAGCCGTGCGCCCACTCAAAATTATCCATGAGTGACCACGCAAAGTAGCCGTCAATCGGCACCTCTGCCGCTGCCCTTCTGAGATTTTTCAAGTAACCCTCAAGATAGGCAATGCGTCCGCCGTCATGAACCCTTCCGTCAGCCGACATAAGGTCAACAGCCGACATGCCGCTTTCTGTAACAATGACTGTTTTTTTATAACGCTCATATAAAAACTTCGGATGCCAGTAAAGGATTTCCGGGGTCACAGGGCTTTGAACCGTTGTGTGGGCTGCGCCGATATCATCTGTGACAAATTCAGGCTCACCGTCGCTTGAGCAGGCTACCATACTGCCGTCATAAATGTTCTGTCCGATAAAGTCAATCGGCTGACCAATCAGCTTCATATCCGCCTCTGTAATTTCAGGAAGCACATCCTTATACTTTTCGCAGACAGCTCTCGGGTATTTTCCTAAGAAAATCGCATCACTCCACCATGTCACACTCCATACCCAGTCCTCCAAGGCAATTTTTTCAAAGGTCATTTTCTTAGAAGCTTCAATATCTTCAGGTGATGACGTTTTCGGATAGGTGTACTTTCCTGTCGGTGCAAATCCAATCTTTACCGGCTGACGGCAATATTTGCGAAGCGTCTGCACTGCGCGTCCGTGCGCTTTTAAAACGTTGTGTGCCGCCGCAAAGGCATCCCTGTCCGGTCCGTTAATACCCGGCGCATGATAATCGTCGAGATAGCCAAGGCCTATAAAACATTGAGGCTCATTGAATGTAAAGAAATATTTAACTCTGTCGGAGAAGTTTTCGGCAATCACTTTTGTGTAAGCCGCAAACCATTCGGGACTTTCATCATTTAACCAGCCGCCCTTTTTGTGAAGGGCATAAGGCGAACATCCTCCTCGTATCTGTGATAGTGGTCGCAGGCAATGTCACCATTCGTGCCATCTTTAACCTTTCCTTTTTTTTCACAAAAGACATCCCACACGGACAAACCGCGCCCGTCTTCCCTGGCTGCGCCTTCAACCTGATAAGAGGCTGTCGCCGCACTCCATGCAAAATCTTTTTTAAAGCACATTTTTTTATTCCTCCCTTGTAAAAAAATTACAAAATCAGTATAGCACAGTCATTTTTTAACCGCAATTATATGATAACAAAAATCACGCTGCCGTTACTTTCATTAATGATTTTCTGTAGTGTTTCCTGCATTTTTTCCTGACAGGCATCTGTCATTTTTGATATTTTTGTCTTTACACCTTCATCGACAAGCTCTCCCATGGATTTTCCTAAAATCAATGTATCAAAAAAGCTTCCGTCTTCATTTTCGCCGGCAGAGGCTTTAATATAATCAACCAAGTCCTGAGCCTGTTTTTGTGTGCCTACAAGCGGTGCGATTTCCGTTTCAATATTGGCGCTAATCATATGTATGGAAGGTGCATTGACTTTAATATTGACGCCATATTTGCTGCCGTGTTTAATAATGACCGGTTCCTCAACAACAATTTCATCCCGCACAGGCATTACGGCGCCATAGCCTTTTTGCTCGACCTGCGTCAATGCCTGCGCCACCTTGTCAAACCGCTGCTTTTTTTCGGCAAGGTTGCATATTTCTTTGGCGAAAGCATAAAAGCTGTGGACCTCGCTGCCTAAGAAGCGGCTCATCATCTCAAAGTAATAGCATGGCTTTAAGCAGATTGTGATGCTTATATTTCCGGTAGCCATATTCATTTCATCGATATAATAATTTTCGATAAATTCGTTGGCAAGAAGTTTTTTGTTGTTTTCAATATCTCGGATAACAAAAACATTTTCCATAAAGCTTTTGGTGCTTTCAAGCATTCCCGCCCGAAGCTTATCGTCAGCCGGAAGAAGGTCAAACCATTCCGGCATAAAAAAATTGACGGCACTGACAGGAAACTCAAAGAGAATCGCTGACATAATTTCATCAATTTCTTTTTGGGAAAGCCGGTCGCAGTTGACAGGAAGGACAGCTGTGCGATATTTTTCGGAAAGCTTATGACACAGCTTTTTTGTA
>CABUBX010000215.1 GCA_902489925.1 uncultured Lachnospiraceae bacterium
ATTATACAGCCAATAAAGTGCTGCGCCACAGCAGAGGCTATGTTTTCAGAGAGTTTTGGGGATGCTTTAAATCCTCATTTAAGCAGTCTACTATTTTATGGGTGATTTTTGCAGCCATCGGTCTTATATTGTATACAGATATCAAGCTGATTGGTCTTATTGTCGGCGAGGGAACAACGATGGAAACAATTGCCAAAGCTTTCTTCTATGCAATGGCCTTTATTGAGCTTATATTGGCAATCTATGTTTTTCCGTATATTGCACGTTTTGAGTTGGATTCAAAAACGATTGTTAAAAATTGTATGTATATGGCAACAAGACATATGCCATGGACACTTCTTTTGGTTGTGATTACGGCAGTGTCGGGATTTTTGATTTTCCTTATTCCGCCGATTGCAATTTTTATTGTTCCCGGGGTGGATGCACTTTTGGCAACATTAGTGCTGGAAAGAGTGTTTAAGAAGTATATGTCTGCAGAAGATATTAAAAAAGAAGATAAGCTGAACGGAACAATGAAAGATTATGAATAAAAAAGCTTTAACCGGATTCCCTTACCGACAGGGAACCGGTTAAAACTTTTTATATTATAATGAAGTATTAATTTGTATGTGAAGGCAGACTGTCGATAAGCATGTCTATAAATTGTACGGAAATATCAAGCTTATCAGGGTTGCCGGTAAGTGCGGCAACGCAGCCTTCGGTGACGTAGCCGGAATCGGTTAAAACTGTCATATCATCCACTTTAATACCATAGTAGACCTCATAGGGCTTGCCGCCGTCTTCTGTGTCCGGTGTGATGGTCGATTTGCAAATCAGCCCTTTTTCATCGAGCATATTGACGGTTTCATCGGGCAGGTATTCTCTTAAATCAAGAAAAGCATTCATTGAGCCGTAATCCTTTATTCCTGTTTCGGTACCAATCATGATATCAATCATCTGTGCGCCCAGTGCAGCGATAAGTTTTTGACGCATCATCGTTGACATATAATTGTCGGCGAGATTGAGACTGTAGGAGGTGTCAACCGATAAAGGCAGCTTTTTAGGTACTTCCATACCTGTGTATGCAACATAAGCTTCATTGAGCTTGGATTCTGCTAAAAGCTCTGTATCTTCATCATTTCCCATAAGGCCGTAGGGCAGCATATCGCATACGGCTACATGGGCAGCGTCCGGATTTGTTTTGATGGCACTGCTTATAAACATACCGATAAAGATGGCCGCAAATATAAATATTAAAATACCGACTTTGTAATATTCCCAAATATATTGCACTTTTTGTTTGAAAGTCAATTTCTTTTTTTAATTTTTCTTTCATGTCAACTTCCCTTTCGTAAAAATTCTTATAAAAGTGTAACATATTTATGCGCCAGATGCAAAGAAAGCCGGTGAGATTTTTATTAAAAAACTATAAAATAAGAGTGTGTGAAGTGATGCGTTATAAGTATAACTAATATAAATGCCGAAAGACATTTAATAAGCCCACAGTCGGTTTTCTATTGATTTGGCATAAGAGTTGTTGTAAAATGAGAACGTAAGGGAAATTGAAAATATCCCATAAGCAGTACTAATAATATTTCAAAGATAAGGATGGATGAGAACATGGAAAAGTTGGAATTATTATATGAAGGCAAAGCAAAAAAGGTATACACAACAAACGACCCAGATGTGTTAATTGTTGACTATAAGGATGATGCGACTGCTTTTAACGGCGTAAAAAGGGGCACAATCACAGGTAAGGGCGCCATTAACAACAAAATGACAAACTTTATGTTTCAGATGCTTGAAAAAGCCGGTATTCCGACACACTATGTTGAAGAATTAAGTGATAGAGAGACAGCTGTAAAATGCGTGGAAATTGTTCCACTTGAAGTTATTGTGAGAAATGTGGCAGCAGGAAGTTTTTCAAAGCGCCTTGGCATTGAGGAGGGCTTTAAGCTGCTGACGCCGACACTTGAGTTCAGCTACAAGGATGATGCGCTTGGTGATCCGATGATTAACGATTACTTTGCAATCGCAATCGGTGCGGCAACAAGAGAGGAAATCGAAAAGATTACAGAGTACGCTTTCAAAATCAATCAGATTATGAAGGATTACTT
>CABUBX010000216.1 GCA_902489925.1 uncultured Lachnospiraceae bacterium
CCTGCCACAACAGGACCGGCTAAAGGTCCGCGTCCGGCCTCGTCAATACCGCATATCCATGACAGCGAAGCATATTCCTTTTCATAGGTACGCATCACCTCAAGGCGCAAAAGCTCATCCTGTGCTTTTTTTTCTGCCCTTTTTGCTTTTTCAAACAATGCCAAAACACCGCTTCGGCTGTCATTGCCATAAGCCTCGTAAAGCTCACAGAGCGCTTCTGCGCATGCCTCCTTATGGCAGGCATGAACTGCCATATCAAACAGTCCGACAGCTTCAAACTTTGATTTAATTTGTGCAATACTTTCCATAATTACTTAATCACTCCGTCACTGGTGTTTTAACAGCTTTATACGGTCAAGCGGCCATATAACAACGAAAGCCTTGCCGACAATATCATCTCTGTGTGCATTGCCGACGGAGGCATAACGGCTGTCCTTGCTGATATCCCGATTGTCGCCTAAAACAAAATATTCATCATCACCGAGTGTAATCGGCACCTCGGCAATACCTGCTGTTCCCATCGGTGTCGTGCCGTAATTTTCATCCAGCTTTTCACCGTTAATATAAACGTCATTACCCGAAATTTGTACCGTTTCTCCCGGAAGTCCTATAATACGTTTGATATAATATGAGCCGGCATCCTCCGGGTCAGTTGCCGGAAACACGATAATATCATAGCGCTGCGGGTCACCAAAACGATAACTGAGCTTTTCCACAAGCACATTGTCTCCGTCCTCTAAAGTTGTTGCCATAGAACTTCCCTGTACGCCTGTGCGCTGGGCAATAAAATCAACAATCAGCGTGGAAACAATGATAACAGCTATAAGATACACAACCCACATGACCGCTTCCTGAAGCGGGCTCATCTTCTTTTCAGACTTTTTCTTTCTTTTTTTGGTATTGTTGCTTTCTTCGGTATCTGTATTTACTTCGTCTCTTTTTCTCATATAATCACCACCTGATGTCCGTTTAAGCGGGAGGAAATTCTAACGTAATCTTTCCGATGCGGGCACTTCTGAAATCATCCAGCAAAAGTCTTGCCGCCTTGTCAAAATCCGGTTCATTGCCTTTAAGACGGCAATTTCTGTTTTCGGCAATACCGTAAATAATATCAATCGGTGTCTTTGCTTCATCTATCTGATAACGCTTTGAAAGCATCGTCGGATAATGTTCAACTAAAATTTTTACAAGGTCCACGGCCAGCTCATTCATATCAAGAATGTCATCTTTGATTGCACCGGTGATTGCAAGCCGTTTGCCAACCGTCTGGTCTTCAAACTTAGGCCAGAGAATGCCCGGTGTATCTAAAAGCTCAAGTGTCTTGCTGAGACGAATCCACTGTTTGCCCTTTGTCACGCCGGGTTTGTTTCCGGTCTTTGCACAGGCACGTCCTGCATAGCTGTTAATAAAGGTGGATTTGCCGACATTTGGAATACCGACAACCATTGCACGGACAGGGCGATTTAAAATTCCCCTTCGTCTGTCTCTTTCTATTTTTTCCTTACAAGCCTCAGCAACAATGGATGTCACGGCTTTGACGCCGTTTTTTGCTCTGGAATCAAGCTTTAACACATAAAAGCCTTTAGATTTAAACCAGTTTTCCCATGCCTTCGTATACTCCGGGCTTGCCAAATCTGCTTTATTTAAAAGGATAAGACGGGACTTCCCCTTGGCCAGTGTGTCTATATCAGGATTCTTGCTGCTTTGCGGAAGCCTTGCATCAACAAGCTCAATCACAAGGTCGATGAGCTTGATATCTTCCTGCATCTGACGTTTGGCTTTTGTCATATGCCCCGGATACCATTGAATATTCGCCATAAATTTACCAACTTTCTGTATTCTAAAAAATAAGGACAACTACATGATGTAATTGTCCCAATTTTCGTCGTATTATTTGACTAATTCTTTAACCTTTGCACGTTTACCTACTCTATCTCTTAAATAGAATAATTTCGCACGTCTTACTTTACCTTTTCTTACAACTTCAATCTTTTCTATGATTGGAGAATGTACAGGCCATGTCTTCTCAACGCCAACGCCGTTGGAATTCTTTCTTACTGTGAAAGTCTCACGGTTTCCGCCGTTC
>CABUBX010000217.1 GCA_902489925.1 uncultured Lachnospiraceae bacterium
ACCATAACAGTAAAGTACATTCAAACAGATTGTCAATTAAAGTGAGTTATACTAGTAAAACAACGAAAGCACAGACACTCCACCAAATGATTGAAGCAATGATGGATATATCGTGCTTTCAGTAGTTCATTTTTTAATTATAAATGACGGACATTTAGTGCCCGGATGGCATTTAAAACAGCGATAATCATGACGCCCACATCGGCAAATATAGCAAACCACATGTTGGCGATACCGACAGCGCCAAGACCGAGACAGGCAAATTTAATAATCAGCGCAAATGCAATATTTTGGTAAACAATATTCAGGCATTTTTTTGAAATTTTAATTGCCTTTGAAATCTTTATCGGGTCATCATCCATAAGAACGATATCAGCGGCTTCAATGGCCGCATCAGACCCTATAGCACCCATGGCAATACCAACATCTGCGCGGGTTAATACGGGCGCATCGTTTATACCGTCACCGACAAAGGCAAGTTTTTCCTTTTCGGGCTTTTTACTAAGCAATTCTTCGACTTTTTCGACTTTATCCGACGGAAGCAATTCGGCATAATATTCATCCATATCCAAGGCTTTGGCCACCTGCGCTGCAGCACGTTTTGAATCGCCGGTCAGCATCGTCGTCTTTTTTATCCCTGTACGCTTCAGTGCATGAATCGCTTTTTGAGAATTTTCTTTAACAATGTCAGAAATAACAATGTGGCCATAATACACACCATCGACAGCCATGTGCACAATCGTGCCTGTGCTGTGACATTCCTGACAGAAAATATTTAATTGCTTCATCAGCTTTGTGTTTCCTACGGCAACTGTGTGATTGTCAACTTTAGCGATAATACCGTGGCCGCTGATTTCTTCGATGTCTTTGACACGGCTTCGGTCGATTGGCCTGCCATAAGCATTTTGAAGGCTCTTGCTGATTGGATGGGAAGATGCACATTCGGCCAGTGCGGCATATTCAAGAAGCTTCTCATCTTCAATCGGATTATGATGGATGCCGCTGACTTCAAAGACACCGTGTGTTAATGTGCCTGTTTTATCGAAAACGACATATTTTGTTTTTGATAATGTTTCCATATAATTAGAGCCTTTGATAAGAATACCTTCACGGCTTGCACCGCCGATGCCTGCAAAAAAGCTTAAAGGAATGCTGATGACAAGGGCGCACGGGCAGCTGATAACAAGGAAGGTTAATGCTCTGTAAATCCAGCTCTCAAAGTTTGCAGTCCCGCCTGTAAGCATTGTCGCAAGCGGCGGCAATATCGCCAACGCCAGCGCACTATAACACACTGCCGGTGTATATATTTTGGCAAATTTGGATATAAAGTTTTCGGATTTTGATTTCCTTGAGCTGGAATTTTCGACAAGCTCTAAAATCTTTGATACGGTGGATTCTCCAAAGGCTTTTGTTGTTTTTATTTTTAAAACGCCGTTTATGTTGACGCAGCCGCTTATAACTTCATCATCCTTTTGGACATCTTTCGGAATGCTTTCACCGGTCAGGGCGCTCGTATTAAGACTTGAATGACCTTCCACAACAATGCCGTCTAACGGAATTTTTTCACCGGGCTGAACGACAATCATACTTCCAATTTCAACATCATCGGGATTAACCTGAATTAATGTGCCATCCTTCTCGATATTGGCATAGTCGGGACGGATATCCATCAATGCACTGATATTTTTACGGCTTTTTCCAACCGCGTAGCTTTGAAATAATTCACCAATCTGATAAAACAGCATGACAGCGATTGCTTCGTTATAATCACCGCTTTTTGTGTAAATGGCAAGTACAAAGGCGCCGATTGTTGCAATTGCCATTAAAAAATTTTCATCGAATACACGGCCGTTGAAAATGCCTCTTACGGCCTTTTTCAAAATGTCATAGCCGATAACCATGTATGCGGCAATATAAAGGATAAGACGAGGCATGCCTGTAACCGGAATCAAATTCAATAGTACGGTCATCACCGCTGCAACGATAATCTGAAACAGCCTCTTTTTTTGTTTTTTATTCATAGTATCTCTCCTAGTATAATCCACGCAAATTAGAAGTCTGTTTCAAATTAGCTTTTTTATGC
>CABUBX010000218.1 GCA_902489925.1 uncultured Lachnospiraceae bacterium
GACCTTTTTAACGGTGCGGTTTTTGGAGGCAGAGAAGTGATATGTGCAGAGTCACTTCAGGAGATGGATACAGACGTTTCAGGGATAATTAAGATGGACGGTTATTCGGAAGGGCTTGAGCGGAGACGTGACGTGATAAAAAAATTCGCCGCCGGTATGACGTTTGTACTTTTAGGTGTTGAAGCCCAGCAGCATATCCATTATGCGATGCCGCTTAGGCACATGCTCTATGACGGTATGGGCTATTTGAAAGAATACCGCAGCCTTCCGGCAAAGGTAGGAAAATTTCAGACATCCGATGAATTTTTATCAAAGATGAAAAAAGAAGATAAGTTGCATCCGATAATCACTCTGACCGTCTATTACGGTGAGACGCCATGGGACGGGCCTCTGAATCTAAGAGACATGATGGCAGACATGCCACAAGAGATGGAAAGTGTATTCTGTAATTACAGCATGAACCTTTTAGAAATAAGAAAAAGCGGAGAATATGTTTTCCACAATAAGGATGTTGTCATGGCTTTTGATTTTACGAGGGCGGTTTTTGAGAATCGTGTAGACGAGGCGATACAAAAATATAAAGTTGCCAAGGCAAAAGAGGAAGTGTGGCAATTTATTGATACGATGATTGACACAGAAAAGATGATAGGACAAGAATATATAGGGGGCGAGAATATGTGCGAAGGATTAAGATTATGGGCACAGGAAAAAGCAGATAAGGCAGAGCAGATTGGACTTAATCGTGGTCTGAGCCAAGGACGCCGTGAGGGTGAACTTACGGGACAACAGATGCTTATCAACCGTATGATTGAAAACAATATGCCTTTGGATAAAATAGCACAGCTTATAGGATTTTCTGTGGAAAAGGTTAAGGAAATCCTAGAGACAGAAAAAGTATATCATTGAAGATGACGGTATGGCTGTAGTGTAAGAAGCCATATAAATGGCGCGATGGTCTGTGCGTTTTGCGTAGCGTGCATTTTTAGCATCGCCAAGCAAAATTTACAGACCATCGCGCGCGAATAAAGCGTTTTCAAATTAAAGTGACTCTGTCACAATTTTTTTGAGCAGGCCACAGCCAAAGCCCCCGGTCCGATATGGCAGGCAACGCTTAAAGAAAGTGGATTGACAACAATCTCATGATTTGGGAAAAGTGTAAGAAGTTCTTCTTTAAATTCTTCTGCCAAAGCTTCATTTGCCGTGTGGGCAATAGAAATATGAATATTTGATGCAGTGCTGTCACCGAAGCGATTGGCGAAATCATTGGTAATGGCTTTAATCATTATAGATTTTGCCTGTTTGATTGTTCTTGCTTTTGCGAAGGCATCGAGCTTTCCGCCTTGAATCTGAAGAACGGGCTTGATTTTTAATAATGTGCCGAGCGCGGCGGCTGCCGGTGTGATGCGACCGCCTTTTTTTAGATATTTTAATGTATCTACAGTAATATAAATACTGGATTCAAATTTCTCTTTTTCAAGAATGTCCTTAATCTGGGCAGCATCTTTTCCTTCGGCACGGAGTGCGAGGGCATCTAAGACAGACTGGCGCTGTGTCACGGAGATTCTCTGATTATTGACAACCTGAACTTTGCCGTTGTAGTCGGAGGCAAGTACGGTTGCTGTATCACAGGTGCTGCTTAAAGAACTGGACATCGGTATATGTACAATCTCATCGTATTCTTTTAAAAGTGTGTCCCATAAATTAAGGACATATTCCGGTGAAGGCTGTGAGGTGCTGATATTGGCGCCGCTTCCGAGCTGCTCATAAAACTGTTCCTGTGTCAGGGATATATCTTCAAGAAATGTTTTATCATCAAAATTAAAAGGCATCGGAATAATCGAGATGCCAAGCACTTCGCTCTGCGACTGTCTTATTCCGCTGTTGCTGTCAGTAACAATAGCAATTTTTTTCATTAAATTCGTTCCTCCATTAGTATCAAAGCCATCTGTGGGCTAGTATAACTCACTTTAATTGACAATCTGTTTGAATGTACTTTACTGTTATGGT
>CABUBX010000219.1 GCA_902489925.1 uncultured Lachnospiraceae bacterium
GGGTGCAAGCTCACCGCTCGAAAGCGCGGTGTCTGAATCGATTGTGGTAAACGCTTCGTCCGTGATCTGTCCTTTACTGTTCAGCATTTTAAAATCATAAGGATTGTAACTGATTTTCTCAGCACCGGTGTTTTTGTATTTAACGGTAACAATTACATATTCCATGCCATCTTTTGGTTTGTCAAAATCGTCGCCGTTTGATTTCTCAACCTTAGTGACTGATAATTCAAGCCCTTTATATTTGACAGGTTCGTTAATCCCAAATACTTTCGATGCGTCAGCACCAATTTGTTCACTTTGCGCTACACCGCTACCGCCGCCAACTGCCTGGGGCTTATCGTCGTCGCCGCCCATATTTGCGATCGCCGCGATTACGATAATAAGGACAACGATGACAATGACTGCTATCAGTCCTTTTTTCTTCTTTTTCTTTGGCTGCGCCACCGTCGCTTGCGCTGGGCTAACCCCATCGTTTGACGCTCCGCATTCCGGACAAAACTTTCCTTCGTACTCTTTCCCACATTTTTTGCAAATCATGCGCGAATCCTCCTTCATTTTTATATCATTACAATATCACATAAGGATAAATTTGTAAAGTTGTTTACAAAAAATATGGTTAATTTGAATTTTACTTACTTAGCATCTTTTCGTATGATGCACAGACAACACTATATATCCACTTCAACTGTTCTGCGCTATGTATAAACCCCAACATCCTAACTATTTCATGCTTAATTTCTTCAATGGTCAATTTTCTTTCCTCCCGATGTGTTGTAATTTGATGGAGGATACAGTATAATCATGATGCAGTATTTTTACTGTATCCTCGGCGGTGGAGGGCGGCGGTGCTTGGTGGGCGTGCCGTCCTCCGTTTTTGGTCTCGCGTTCTGAACATTTGTTCACATCTATATTATCACCCCTTTGGAATGTTGTCAATCGCAGTTGACGCATTGGCTGCAATTGGTATCAATTCATGCAGCGTGACATTAAGGGCGGTAGCTAGTCTACATAATGTGGAAAATTTTACATCCGCCTTTCCAGTTTCAATTTTCACAATTTGCATTTTGTCAATATGCGTCATTTCAGACAGCGTTCTTATTGTATACCCCTTGTCAGTTCTAAGCTTTTTAATCTGTTCCCCAAGTATAATCAATTCATCCGTAATAATCACCCTGGGTTATTATCACCTTGACATGGGTCAACATGTAAAAAAGGTGGATGATTACCACACATAAATTTTACCATACTCAAAATTGCTGTGGTATGGCTACAGCCATACAAGGCGCATTTTTTCTTCTTTTGATTCGTAGAAAATTATGATGGAAAATTATGCAAAATGGAGAAAATGAAGATTTTAGAAATTATTTTAATTTTAAGTGCAACATTTTACGATTTTTTTCGTTATATATAAGGGAAGGACTTTTTATCATAGTATAATTATATAAATAATTATGTGTTGATATTGAAAAGCGCAATATAACTTTTTGTATGTTTCTATGTTTATAAAATAAAATCGTCAAATTAATATAATATAAGCCTTGCGGAGATATAAGGCTTATTTTGCCCGCTCGCCGGGCATTAAAAAACAAGGTGATGTTGTGGGCAGACCAAAAAAAGAAAAGCCAAATCACGGGGGCTTGTATGAAGTTAAGGCCACGATTGGAAAGGGGCTTGATGGTAAATTAATCCGCAAATCTTTTTATTCCCCGGTCAGCAAACGCGATGCACGTCAAAAGGCTGATGAATATCTTGCACAAAAGCGCGCCGCGGAGATAACTGGCATAGGATTTGCGGGAGGCGGCGCCATTTTTGATGATTATGCAATGCGATGGCTCGAGACGTTTAAAAAAGGCAAGGTTAAAGACAACACTTATCGAGGGACTTATGAAAACCCTGTCTTAAAGCATTTGATTCCCTATTTTGGCAAGGCACAAATGAATAACATCAAGCAATCCGACGTGCAAAAATTTTTTGACGAAA
>CABUBX010000220.1 GCA_902489925.1 uncultured Lachnospiraceae bacterium
CACACACATGCGGCACTTGCCAAATCCCAAATCCATCACTTCGTAAAGACGGCGCCCTTCCTCCAAAAGCGTATCCCTTCCGACAACACCGATATCTGCGGCACCATATTCCACATAAGTCGGCACATCCGAAGCCTTTGACAAAAACATCTTGATTTTCAGCGCTTCATTCACAAAGATAAGCTTTCGCGTTTTCTTATCCTTCATCTCATCCATCGTAATTCCAATCTTTTCAAACAACTCCAGCGTCTTTTCCGCCAGCCGCCCTTTAGCAAGTGCAAATGTCAAATACTTCATAGCCGTCCCTCCTCCATATCTTTAATAAGCATTTTTTCAGTCTGCCCTGTAAAAACATCAATAAGCTCGACTTGGATATCATCATAAAGACGGCATATCGTATACATCTGATGCTGCCTGCAATATTGCATATAATCAGCGACAGACCTTTTTTCGGAAAATGTCAGAAGCGCTGCTGCCTGTCCGCGCGACCTCAGTAATGCCGCAAGTTCTATCGCCGTCTGTATATACCCTTCGTTATATAAAATAAGCATCGCATCGGCATGAAGCGGTATAGAAATATTTTGCCGTGAAAGGGCAGTTAAAAGCCTGTCCACTTCTATGGCAAAGCCTGTACTTGCCGCATCCTTGCCAAATTGCCCGATTAAGCTGTCATAACGTCCGCCCTTTAAAATCGTATCGCCTGTGCCATAGGTATACCCTTTGAAAATCGTTCCCGTATAATAGTGATACTCACTAAGCATTCCAAGGTCAAAGGAAATATATTTCTCAAAACCGTACCGGCATAAAAGCTCATAAATCTTTTCAAGACTTACAAGCGCTTCCCGGGCTTTGAGCTGTGACGTCATCTTCTTTGCCTGCCTAAGCATCTCTATGCCGCCAAACCACTGGGGCAGCTTTATAAGTATCTGCCTGATTTCAGCCGATATCGGAAGTGTTTCAACAAGTGTCTCAATACCGAAATAATTTTTATTTTCAATAAGCAGACGTATTGTCTCCTCTGTGTCCTTATCAATGCCGGCCTCCCTGACAAGCGACTTAAAAAAAGCAACCTGACCGATATCAATCTGAAAATTCTCAAGGCCTGCCTCCAAAAGCAAATCGACGGCCATGGCAATGACCTCTGCGTCAGCCGACGGCTGATGACTACCGATAAATTCGGCGCCAAGCTGCGTCATCTCCTTTAAGCGGCCTTGATAGCTTGAATTATTTCTGAAAATATTGCCGAGATAAAAAAAGCGCATCGGCAGCACTTCATCGCCATAATACTTTGAAACCGCGCGGGCAATGGAAGGTGTAATATCCGGTCTGAGCACAAGGGTATTGCCCTCCCTGTCAAAAAACTTGTACATCTCTTTTGCCCGTACCGTTCCCCGCTCTGTATTAAAGATTTCAAAAAACTCAAAGGATGGCGTTCTTATTTCTTCATAGCCGTACAGACGCAATTTATTTTTCAGTTTATTTTCTAAAACACTCTTTCTTGCACATTCCACATTATAAATGTCTCTGACACCCTCCGGTGTATGCAGCAATCTGTCCTTCATATCATCCGGCCTCCATTCGCTTTACCATGCTAATTCATTAATATGTTAGTGTAGATTATATACGAACATCCTGTGCTTTGTCAAGCTTCTCTTTAGAACACTATCCCCTTAGTTTACGGCCGCATCGACAAATCCCTTTGCAGCGCTTCTAAATAATGCAGACAAACGCCGCTTTTTTTAATTTCAAAATCAGCCTCCATTTCGCTGATTTTAAAACTTTTTCTTCGGCCGGTTTTCGAGCGGTTCCAAAACTCCACAAGCTTTATAAACCTTAAATAATAATATTTATCCGAGCCGGTAAAATGGATAATTAAAAAGGCAATGCCCCCCTGACGCTCAAAATCCTCCATGAACACAATCTGATGCTCATGAATATTTT
>CABUBX010000221.1 GCA_902489925.1 uncultured Lachnospiraceae bacterium
CCATCAAAGCTCTCACCTTATCCCGGATACTTTTAACACAAAGCGGCCGCCCTGTAAACAACAAAACAATAATATTTTTATTCACCGCATAAACACGTTCAAACAATTCCATCTGCCACCGGGGGATACTTACGTCTGTACGGCTGTGTGCCTCACCGCTCATATCCTTAGCTTCGCCGAGCGTCAAAACAACCATTTTGGCCGCTGCAGCCGCAGCTACAACAACTTCAGAGGTTCGCTTTATTTCTTCCATGTCCCTGTGCCATTTTTCAAGTGCTTCCTCATCTTCTGCATCCAATCTATCCGAAATCCACTCCGGCATGCCGATAACCTTTGCCAAAGGGCAGGCTTTATGCACACCTGTTTTGACAGTAACTGTATCCTTTTCTTCGGCAAAAACAGCCCAATTCCCCATAAGACGGCCATTGTCAGCAAAAGGACCCGCAACAACAATACCGTCATCCCTGCCATCAAGCGGCAATATTCCGTCATTTTCCAAAAGCACAAAGCATTCCGCTGCAGCCGCTCTTGCCGCTTTGCGATGCGCATCGCACAATATGACAGCTTTTTCTGCCGCTTCATCCGCATCCTTATATGGATTTTCAAAAAGTCCCAGCTTATTTTTAAGGCGCAGTACACGAAGCACCGCCTCATCAAGCAAGGCTGCCGACACTTTTCCCGCCTTGACAAGAGCCGGCAGATTGGCGGCATAGCACCCGGTTGCCATATCAATATCAACACCAGCCTTTATCGCCAACAGGGCAGCGGCAGCTTTATCCTGCGCAACGCCATGGCTGATTAATTCCTCAATGGATGCCCAGTCAGAAATCACCACACCGTCAAACTTCATCTCGTCACGGAGAACTTTTCTCAGAAGCCACGGATTTGCACTGGCCGGTAGGCGATTGAGTGTCGAAAACGCCGCCATGACCATCGAGGCACCGGATTTTATACAGGCTTCATAGGCAGACAGATAATCCTCTCTCAATGTTCTTTCCGATATTTCGGTATTATTATAATCGCGTCCGCCCTCACAGGCACCGTAGGCAGCAAAATGTTTCACACAAGAAGCCAAATGACCGTTGGCTATCTTGCCGTCTTCTGTCATTTCCCCCTGATAGCCTTTAACCATCGCCGCCGTCATCACACTGTTTAAATACTTATCCTCACCGCAGGACTCCATAACACGCCCCCAGCGGGCATCTCTTGCCAAATCCGCCATCGGCGCAAAAGTCACATGAAGTCCTGAAACCGACGCTTCTTTGGCAGCAACTTTCGCCCCGGTATACGCAATGTCAGGATTAAACGATGCGCCTAATGCAAGAGGAATCGGAAAAGCTGTTTTAAAACCGTTAATCACATCTGCCATAAAAAGCATCGGAATATGATGCCTTTGATGCGCCATTTGATTTTTTTGAATATTCCGGATTTTTTCAGCTCCGGATACGCCAAGGACACTTCCGGCATTTTCTATATCTGAAGGCTCTATGCCAAAATCAAGCGCCGGACCTGTCAGTATTTCCCCATCACTGAAAAAATCGGCGGAAAGCTGTAAAAGCTGGTCCGCCTTTTCCTCAAGCGACATATCTTTAAGAAGTTCGACAAGTTCTCTCTCCTCCATACTTCCACCGCCTTACTTTATAAGCTTTTCTTTCCACTGTTCCTCTTTAAAACCGACGAGTACAAAATCATCACCGATAACAAGCGGACGTTTGACAAGCATACCATCGGTTTCAAGAAGGGCAAACATCTCATCTTCACTCATCTGCGCCAGTTTGTCTTTAAGCCCAAGTTCCCTGTACTTCATACCGCTTGTATTAAAGAACTTCTTCAGCGGCAGTCCGCTTAATTTATGCCAGCATCTAAGCTCAGCCTCCGTCGGCCGCTG
>CABUBX010000222.1 GCA_902489925.1 uncultured Lachnospiraceae bacterium
GTAATCCTCCGTAAATTCCTGCATATTCATATATAAAGTATACCCTAAAATTTTAACAGCCGCAATGGCAGGGGGGAAACTTCTATAACTAAAAAAGCGTATCTACCATATTATTGGAAGATACGCCTTTTAAATCTAAATCCATATGTTTACTTTTTATCCTGTTCCATCTGCTCTTTGAGCGCTGTCACTTCCTGAAGTGTTAAGCCTGAATAAGCCGAAACTTTTTCCACAGGCAAGCCATCTGCAAGCATCTTGGTTGCTGTCTCACGAAGTTCTTCGATGCGTCCCTCAGTACCCCCTCACTATAAATCTTTTCCATCTCCTCACACATACTCTCGCCTCCTTCCAACGTTTCCTTTAATTCTCTGACTCTTGCCGCCAAGACCGTACTGTACATCTCCGATGCATTTTTGCAATGAACTTTTTAATGTATTACACTTGCATTCTCATCAATCCATTTTTGCACCATTTGAGTACTTACATTGAGATAATAGGCAATTTTTTCAACTTTCATTCCATCCGCAGCCATGGATATTGCTGAAGCCTTTGCTTTTTTTAGCTCGCCACTTTCAATTCCCTCACTGTAGATCTTTTCCATCTCCTCACACATACTCTCGCCTCCTAGCGTTTCCTTTAATTCTCTGACTCTTGCCGCCAAGACCGTACTGTACATCTCCGATGCATTTTGGCAGTGAAAATCATGCATCAGTCGCCCAAGTTTTGTATCATCACATATTTTTGAGTTTACATAAATAATATGCGTCCCATCATTAAATGCTTCTTTTGTTTCTCCAATAATTCTCTCAACATGGTAAATCGGTAAGTTTTTCTTTAAAACATCATCTTTCGTAATAAAAATTACATACGTCTCCGGTAGCTTCTCAAAATCCTCTCCCGGATTTAAAATATTCATGTCCATCAGTCCGCTGTGATATCTCGCACGCTTTGGCGATGCACCTTCATTTTCCTGCTGAATCTCAACATTAAACTGTGCTTCTGTTGCATCCTGCACCACGCAGTCCAATATGGCCGACCGTCCTTGCAGATTCTTATAATCTTTCTGTATCACAAGATCCGTTACCTTTAGCGTCGGATTATCCATGATGACCTGTAATACATATTCTGCACATTCCGGCTTCTTTAAAACATTTCGCATAAAAATATCGCTCATCAATGTTAGCCGTGCAAGAACCTGCCTGTATCTTTCGTAATGTTTTTGAAATTGTCGTTCACCGTTTTCCACTGAATCATCTGCCTTTTTGTAAATTCATCAGAACATATCCTAATGTACTTTTATCATAACATTGCTATAAAAACGTGGCAAGCCCCTATTTATTTTCACAAACTTTATTTTTCTTCGTTGATTGATCATTCCTTTCATTTACAATCCTCCGTAAATTCCTGCATATTCATATATAAAGTATACCCTAAAATTTTAGCTGCCGCAATGACAGGGAAAAACTTGGGCCGTGTAAATTTATCTTCGGAAATAACGGCGTATAATGTATAATTAATTTTGCAAATTCAATTTCATAAAAATAGACATGATCTATAGCCATTTGCTAGAATAAAGTTACCACATAAAATTCATCATAAGCTGCATAGAACCATGTCTGATAGCATTATACAACTCAATGAAGATTTAATAAAGCACGATTTAAAGGATCTTGTCCACAACAACATCAAAGAAACTTTAAATGTTCTGCTTGATAAAGAAGCCGATGAACTCGTAAATGCCCAAAAATATGAGCATTCTACTGACCGTCAGGGATATCGCTCTGGCCACTACTAGTATAACTCACTTTAATTGACAATCTGTTTGAATGTACTTTACTGTTATGGT
>CABUBX010000223.1 GCA_902489925.1 uncultured Lachnospiraceae bacterium
GTAAGGTTGTATTCCTTGGAGAACAGCCCACTCAGCGCAAAACCTTACAATTATTATATGCCGCTATCCGAGAGGCGCTCACCAATGCGGTACGTCATGCGAATGCCACGGAATTAATGGTAAAGGTTGAACAAAACAAGCAGGGTTATCACATTGAAATATCCGACAATGGTTGTGTATCTGTTTCAAGCATTACGGAAGGCAACGGCCTTAGTGCATTGCGGCAACGATTAGAACAAGAAGGAGCCTCCCTAAAAGTGCTCTGCGACAATGGCGTTTCTCTCATTGTCAATATTCCCTTTGATTTTGACGAAGCTCAGAAAGGAGGGCGAACATGATACAGGTTTTAGTAGTAGAAGATTCCAGGATTACCCGGGACGCCATTGAAAGTCAGATCGCCAAATCAGAAAAATATGTTTTGTACGCCTCCATAGAAAATGCAGCGAATGCAGAAATAGCCTGTCTTCGTGGGCACGTTGATTTAATCCTGATGGATGTCTGTACTGTCGATGAAGAATCCGGCTTGAAAGCTGCGGCAAAGATTAAGCAATACAACCCTAAAATCAAGATTATCATTATGACCTCCATGCCGGAACATTCCTTTATTCAAAAGGCAAAAGCATGTGGTTGTAATGGCTTTTGGTATAAGGAATATGGCAGCACTGCCTTGATGGAGGTCTGTGACCGGGTGATGAACGGCGAATATGTTTATCCCGAGGATACGCCGGTGATTCGCATTGGATACAGCAACAGCGCTGAGTTTACCAGTCGGGAATTTGATATTATTCGGGAGCTGGCGCAAGGCAGAAAATACGAAGAGATTGCGGCGGATCTGGATATTACGCTAAATACAGTTAAGTACCACATCAAGAATATCTTGCAGAAAACGGGCTACCAGAACACCCTGCAATTGGTGGCCGAGGTGGTGGAAAAGCGATTGATTTTACCGAAGTATTGATACGGAATTTTCTACAAAATATGCCGTAAGCTATACTACTACAAAAAGAATGGTGAGTTTATTAGAGATTTTGCCTATACAGAATAAAGTTAATAAATATCCCCCGGCGAAGCCGGGGGTATTTCATATGCGGGCAAAGCCCTATATTACTAGCGGCACGTGTCACGTCACGTTGGTACGATCTGGCAGTTGCGAAAGGTTTGTTACAGGCTACTCGTAAACGAGTTTTTTAGAAATTTCCCATTGTCAGCTGTTCTCCGGCCTTGTCTTCCTCCAATTGCTTTTGGATATACTCTTGAATCTTTTTTGCATTCTTTCCTGCCGTATCCACATAATATCCTCTGCACCAAAATTCCCGATTTCGGTATTTGTATTTTAGCTCTGGATATTTTTCATAAATCATCAGACTGCTTTTCCCTTTGAGATATCCCATGAAGCTTGAAATGCTTATGCTCGGTGGTATACTCAGGAGCAGATGTACATGGTCTGGCATCATGTGACCCTCAAGTGTTTCCACTCCTTTGTACCTACACAATGTTTTTATTATCTCTTTCAAACTTTCTCTATATTGATTATAGATGATTTTTCGTCTATACTTAGGTGTGAACACAACATGGTATTTACACAACCATTTTGTATGTGACAAGCTGTGATTTATATTTGCCATCAAAGGCCTCCTTTCTTAGTTACAATAAGGCTTGAACAACTCTATTGTAACAAAGGGATGCCTTTTTTGGTATAACCTCCGTCGCGCACCCGTAAAACGGGTGGTTTATTGTCTCGAACGCTTTGCGTTCTCGACGGGGCTTATAGCCCAATAACAAAAAGAGCTATCAGACTTTCAAAAAATCTGATAGCTCTTTACTTTTACAATAAT
>CABUBX010000224.1 GCA_902489925.1 uncultured Lachnospiraceae bacterium
ACTGGCAGGAAAAATTTATATTTTTTCAATTGTCTACTTGACGGGGTGCAGTTCAAATCCTTAGTGCACAGCCCCTTCAAAAAATTCATTTTTAAATTTATTTTTTATGAGATGCTTCCCAGTCTTTATTAAATCTGTGCTCATCTACAAAAAGTACAAGCACGATGTTTAATGCTGCAATGCCGGCAAATACAAGATAAGCATATCTTAAATTACCTGTCAGATTAAGAACAATACCATTAACTGCAAAGCAAAGTGATGTTACAAGACCCTGAATCGGGAAAATAACACTGTTGACTTTATCAAAGCCATGACGTCCGAAAATTGATGCCGGAAGTGATGTTGTAAAGTTTGCAGAACCGCCGATTGCCATACCAATCATGAAAATTGATACATAAATACCGATTTTTGTCTCGCTGACATTTGCCAAAAGTGCAAGAATATACCAGAAGCCAAAAAGAATCATTGTTTTCTTTGTACCAATCTTATCATCTAAAATACCAATCAGCCATGAACCTACAACACCGATACATGCAAGCAACGTCATAATTGAAACAGCCTGAACCTGTGTAAAGCCAAGGGAAATATTTCTTACAACAAGCTGACTCATAACACCTACAGAACAAATCTGAAAAAAGCCTGTTGTCACAGCCGCAAGCCATAACTCTTTTGTCTTTAAAAGTTTTCCTGTTGTCCAGCCGCCATCGTGGTCAACTGCTGCTGTATAGTATTCCTTTTTAAATACCTCATCTGATACGTTATCCGGGTTAAGGCCTCTTTCCTGAGGTGTATTTCTAATAAAGAGCAGACCTACAATACCGAGAACAATTGATGCGATTGCCGGTACCATAACACCCTTTTCAACACCAAATGCGCCAACAAGCCATGTAATCAACGGTACATAAAAAGCGGATGCTAAGTTATGTCCCATTGTTGTATAACCCATAACAACACCTTTTTTCTTCGGGAACCACTGAGCAACTAAAGTACCGCCTGCGATATAGCCTGCAGACATGATGCCGCCGACAACAAAGCACATTGCAATTGTGTACATTGCAACACTTGTTGCATTACCAATCACGATATAGCCGATACCTGCCATAATTGTAAAAATACCGGATGTCCGTCTTGCACCGATTTTACGGTTAATCTGTCCGATGATGATAAAGAAAATGACACCGACAATACCTGCGATTGAGTTCATATTCAAAATCGTACCTGACTGTACACCAAGTTTTTCTGCAACCGCCGGCGCTGTAATGTTGGAACCGTCATTAACAAAACCTACATAGAACCAAAACATTGCCATGCAGTACAGAATTGTGCCCCATCCGGCAGCGCCGAAGTTGACAACTGAATTTTTGTTTCCTTCTTTCATGATAATCCTCCCTGAAACTTTATTGTTTTCTTTTGTCAAAATTTTATCATTTTAGACATTCGGAAGATATTCCATAAATTTATAAAATCATTCAAAATATTCCTGTTATTCTCCGCGTTTTTAAAGAAACATTTGATATTTTACGATTTTATTGACTATATTACTGCTTCTTGCTTTCCACTTCAATAACGGTTGAAAAAATGCTGTTTTTTCATTAAAATATGATATAAGCTTAACAATATATTTTAATTGACTATTTTAACTTAAATATTTATTTGAGAAAGGCAGATGCTATGTACAGACTAATCCTAGTATAATCCACGCAAATTAGAAGTCTGTTTCAAATTAGCTTTTTTATGC
>CABUBX010000225.1 GCA_902489925.1 uncultured Lachnospiraceae bacterium
CTTCCCGACCGCTCATTGATGTACAAGTGCCAGTCATGCCGTCTCATTGAAAATCTCGTTTATACGAAGAACAGACTTTCGTTTAATTATACCGGCACACGGCAGATGGACTATATGGCTTCTTACGGTGTGTGGCTTGAGCTTTTTACTTATGCGGCGATGCTTAACCTGCCTGCTGTCCACGATGTAAAAACAAGTATTAAAATTGACTGGAACCGTCAGGATGATATTGAAATCATCGGCAATGAAGTCGATGTGACAGCCATGTACGGCTGCCGTCCAGTCGTTATTTCTTGCAAGCAATCCACCAATCCCGTATCTGCAGATACACTTAATGAGCTTTATGTTGTTGCCCGAAGAATCGGCGGCAAATACAGTATTCCAATCCTTGTCACACGCAGCGATATTAAACAAAAACATTGCGGTATTTACATGAAAGCACGGGAGATGAAGCTTAATATTCTCGACGCCTCGGATTTGATGAGCCCTGACTTTAAACTCCGGCTTCTTAGGACAATCGAAAGTAATTAACAATTTTAAGAAATATTTATACAAATTCAGACGAATTAATGCTATACTGTAAGAAAAGTTTAATGTCGGTTTATTTCCGTCATAATATAGAATAGTGAGTGAATACAATATGGATTTAAGAGACTTTTCAGAAATAGGACAACAGATTGAGCGCACCGTTAAAAATGCTGTTGATTCTATGAATTTTGATAAACTAAATCAAAATATTAACGAAACATTTAATAATGCCTTCAAAAGCAATCAAGATACTGCTTTTCACTATAAGCCTAAAAACCCTTATGAAACAAAGAACAATTCTCATGAGGCTTATTCAGACAGCAGTAATTCTGCGAATAACAAAACACAATGGCATTATGAGCGCAGTACCTCTGCGAATAATAAAGCACATCGGCATTATGAGCACAGCAATACCCGCCGACAAAATTTTGAAGAAAATGATTTCCGCCGGGCACGCAATGATTTTAATCAGACAAAAACGGCTTTCTCACAAAAGACATCCTCAGCTAAGAATCCCGGCACAGCTGTCGGTTTTCCGGTTATTTCAAACCCGCCGGGGCGTGTTTCGAGCATCCTTATGATGATTATCGGCTACAGCGGTCTTGCCGTTACCGGAACGGCACTGATTATAGCTCTTGCCGCCTCTGCCGTGATTGGCCGCTTTTTCACTGTCGGCGCTGCTTTTTCAATTATTTCCCTGCCGATTCTTATCGTATCCGCCATACTGGCGATTAACGGTACAAAAACCCGAGGACGGCTATCCCGTTTTAAAAAGTATGTGGATGTCCTTAAAGGCCGTACATTTTGCTCATTAAAAGAGCTTGCCCAAAAGGTCGGCAAAAGTAAAGGCTATGTATTTAAAGATATCCGCCGCCTTATAAGCGCCGGCTTTTTCCCGGAAGGCCATGTCGATGAACAAAAAACATGCCTTATGGTCACAGATAAGATTTATGAGCAATACCTCATTGCACAGCAGAGCATGAAGGAACGTTCCAAGCAGCAGGCTAAAGCCCCTCAGACCCCGTCGGAGGATGAGCAGATGACATCGGAGGAAGCGGCAGCCTTTGATAAAATTATTGCCAGCGGCGAGATGTATATGCAGCATATCAGAGAAGCGAACGATGCCATTCCGGATACAGAAATCAGCAATAAGCTTTACAGAATGGAATTAATTATACAAAAAAT
>CABUBX010000226.1 GCA_902489925.1 uncultured Lachnospiraceae bacterium
GCAGTAAATATTGTTGAAGGCAATCGAGTATTTGATGATAAATATTTTGGCGGAGAACATGGGGTGGGGAGTCTTTATCCACCGGTGCTGACATCTCAGGATATTGAGTATATGAGTACTTATGATTTGATTCATGGTTCTTGTTATGCTCATATAGAAGATGAATTTTTAAAATTAACAGAAACGAATGCGCTTTTGACATTTGATTTTTCGTCTGAAGAACGGTATAGAACAGATGAATATTTGAGTAAGCTTTGTCCGGTAATGGATTTGGCTCTTTTTTCCTGTGAACATATGACGAATCAAGAAATTGAAGTTTTCGCAAAAAAAGTCAGGTCTTATGGGTGCAAAAATGTCTTGATAACAATGGGACCGCGCGGACAGAAACTTTTTGTGGAAAGCGGCGAGGTTTTTGAAGGAAAAGCCAAATTAATCACACCTGTAGATACGATGGGTGCAGGAGATTCCTTTTGTGCAGCGCTTCTTTCAGGAATGTTAAAGCGTGGGTGGAAAAAAGGCGTTGTTATTACAGAGGAAATGGCAATACCTGCGATGATAGATGCGGCAGAATATTCGGCTAAAAATTGTCTTGTAGAGGGCTCTTTTGGAAGTGGTCTTGAAATTATGATGTAAAAAGTGTTGACAAATATGATATATAATGTTAGTATACAAGTGCATACAACAGTATACAAATATACGAAAAGGGAGTGTAGTCAATGTTAAAGTTTTGTGAGAAAACCATCAAGGCTAAGATAAATGCTGTTTTAGCATTAAAGCCGGAAATTGATGCAGCTGTTGATAAGCTTTGTTCCGAGGGGTATGACAATTTGTTTTTAGTTGGTATCGGCGGTACATATGCTTCCGGGATGGAAATTGAGGCGTATATGAGAGGGCATTCCAAAATAAAAGTTTATTTGGAAAATGCGGCTGATTTAACGGTGCTCGGCCATTCAGAATTAACAGACAAATCACTTGTACTTACAACATCGGTCACAGGCAATACACCGGAGGTTGTTGCGGCAGTTGATTATGTGCATGAGAGAGGTGCAAAAGTTATTGGATTTATTGATGAAAAAAATGCACCGTTGGCTTTGAAAGCTGACATTCTTTTTAGTGCTCAGGGTGATTCCTATTTCAAGATGCTTTTATTTGTTTTGCGGCTCATGAGAAATGCAGGGGAATTTCCTGATTATGATGAATTTTGCAGTCAGCTTGAAAATTTGCCTGATGCGCTTGTTGAGGTTCAAAGAAAGGCTGATTCAAAGGCAGAAACTTTTGCATCGGTGCATTGTGACGACACTATGCATTATGTGATTGGCGGAGGAAATTTGCAGGGTGCAGCCTACAGTTACGCTATGTGCTATATGGAAGAAATGCTGTGGATGAGAACAAAATTTGTTTCGGCAGCTGATTTTTTTCATGGCACATTGGAAGTCATAGAAAGAGATACAAATGTACTTGTATTTGCCGGTGAAGATGATGCGCGTGTACAAACAGACAGGGTTTTAAAATTCCTTCCTAGTATAATCCACGCAAATTAGAAGTCTGTTTCAAATTAGCTTTTTTATGCTA
>CABUBX010000227.1 GCA_902489925.1 uncultured Lachnospiraceae bacterium
AAGGAAAGTGCAACAGAAATATACCGCCGGTTTTTACCGGTAAGGGTGGAAAGGCGTGTGTAAGAGACCACCGTTGTCCTGGTAACAGGGCAAGCCATGTAAACCCCATCCGAAGCAAGACCGCATAAAAGGCGATACGGCGGCCCGTCGTGCCTTTGGGTAGGTCGCTTGAACTTATCGGCAACGGTAAGGCTAGATAGATGATTATTCTCGACATAACCCGGCTTATCGACAGACTTGCCATCATAAAAAGCAGCGGATATCCCGATTGTTCTATCGGAATATCCGTTTTTTATTTCCGAATTTTTAAGCAATTTGTAAGGACTATTGCCGTATTGTATGATACACTTTTAATACAGTATTTATTTAGGAGGACTTTAAAATGGCTGATTCAATAGAAATTTTAGTTGTAGATGACGATGCGGAAATTGCGGATTTAGTTGAAATCTATTTATGCAGTGCAGATTATATTGTCCATAAGGCAACCAATGCCCGGGACGGACTGGCACTTATTGACAAGTATGACATAAAGCTTGCAATTCTTGACATTATGATGCCCATTATGGACGGCATTGAGATGTGCAAGCGCATACGAAGCAAAAAAAACATCCCGATTATTATGCTCAGCGCCAAATCTGCTGACCTTGACAAAATCGTAGGGCTCAGTGCAGGCGCAGATGACTATATCACAAAACCATTTAATCCGCTGGAATTAACGGCAAGGGTCAAATCCCAACTCCGCCGTTACATGGAATTAAATCCAAACGTCCAGCAAACCGATAAAAATATTATTAACATCAAAGATATTACAATTGATGTATCCAAGCATAAGGTCCATGTCGGCGACAGAGAGGTTAGCCTGACACCGATTGAATTTGACATCCTAAAGCTTCTTGCCAAACATCCCGGCAGAGTCTTTTCAACGGATGAAATATTTGAAAAGGTATGGAATGAAAAGATTTACGAAGCCAATAATACCGTCATGGTACATATAAGACGTCTTCGGGAAAAAATAGAGCAGGACGCCCGTAACCCTAAGGTTATTCTTACAGTATGGGGAGTTGGATACAAAATTGAAAGCTGAAACAATTAAAAGTTATCGTGTAAAGATGATGATGTATACAATGCTTTGTATGGTCATCACCTTTATTTGTGATCTTATAGCAATTTATATCTATAAATATGTGCGCGGCCTTATACACACTGCTGCAAAAGATATGGCTGAAGCAAACTTTATAAGTACGGAAGCACTGCCAAAGACATACATCAATAACCAGAATCTGTCCAATGCCATCTCAGCATCACCGATAAAGGGACTGGACTTACCTTTTATCCTGATTTTAGTATGTCTGTCACTTTTTCTTTTTGTGATGCTGTTTCATTTATTTACGCGTCAAAGAGTCAACTATCTGACGCAGATTACAGATGCCATTCAGCAAATATCCGACGGTCATTTTGACACTCGGCTTGACGTTATCGGTGATGATGAATTTTCCGTTATTTCCGACAATATCAACCGGATGGCAATTGATTTGGAGTTTCTCAAAAAAAAGG